>JAVWEG010000204.1:0-506 GCA_036641735.1 Oscillospiraceae bacterium | reverse complement strand
CCATTCGTGTCGGTGCCTCTGATATTCATATCGAATCTTTTGAGAAAAAATTGTCCGTCCGCTTACGAGTTGATGGACAACTGCGCGAAATTGTCCAACCTCGTCGTGAACTTGCACCATTATTGGTGTCACGTATTAAAGTCATGGCAAAACTTGATATTGCAGAAAAACGCGTGCCGCAAGATGGTCGTATGTCTTTAAGGCTGGCAGGACGTGAAGTCGATGTGCGTGTCTCGACTTTACCTTCGTCACATGGCGAACGTGTGGTGATGCGTTTACTCGATAAACAAGCAGGTCGATTAAATATGACGCATTTGGGCTTAATGCAGCCTGATTATGAGCGTTTGACGCATTTAGTACATCGCCCGCATGGCATTATTTTGGTCACTGGGCCTACGGGTTCGGGTAAAACCACTACTTTATATGCGGCTTTATCGGACTTAAATGATGGCTCAAAAAATATTTTGACCGCGGAAGATCCGATCGAATACCAATTGGAAGGCATT
>JAVWEG010000203.1:0-517 GCA_036641735.1 Oscillospiraceae bacterium | reverse complement strand
GGGGTTCAATAAAGCGTGCATAAATCAGCAGGCAACTAAGTCCAAAAATAAAGATGGCTTCATGAAGAGAGTAATAACCACTCCACCCTGCATACAAGCTGAAGAAAAATAAAGGGAAAAGTAAATAAGATAAATAAAATGCCAATAAATGAACAAAGGCTTTAAAGGGATGAATGGTTTCAGTACGCGTTTGGCTTAGCCATGCCTGTGCAACACCCCAAAGTCCGATCACGACAAAACTGATATAAAAATAAAAAACGACGGAGTGCGTATCCCACATAATAACTTCTCTAATGATAACGATGATATGACATCATTCATCTCTTTTGATATTTATCTTTTCACAGCTGGCACTTATACTCAAACCAATTTTTGGTATTGTTTATAAAATATGGCGCGATCTCCCCAGCAAATAGCACAATTAAACAGCGGTAAATGGTATGGTTTTTCTACCTATAAAACCGCAGTATTGCTGAGTTGTAGCCTCATTTTAGGGGTGCCTGCATGTTCAACCCTC
>JAVWEG010000202.1:0-519 GCA_036641735.1 Oscillospiraceae bacterium | reverse complement strand
GCCTAAAAGGTGCTACTAAAACGCTACATATCACATCAAACAGCTACGCATTAAAACATAGAAAAACCGCGATACAATGTCTAAACAACGTTGTATCGCGGTTTTTAAAATGGTGCGAGGAACGAGACTTGAACTCGCATGGTATAACCACACGCCCCTCAAACGTGCGCGTCTGCCGATTCCGCCATCCTCGCATGTAACCACTACTGTGTCACGAGTGATATTTTATCACAAATAGTGGTAGCAAGTCAACTGTTTTGAGAAATTATTTAGGTAATTATTTATACGAATGTCAATGATGTGTGATGGTAGCTCCAAAAAATATTGAGAAATTATTCAGGTCATTATTCAGGTAATATTCAGACATTAAAGAAATATTTATTATATTTTAGATTATATAATAAATCTAAAACCATAGTGCAATTTCTGCTTTATTTGCACAAGTGAGAAAACTGCTGCATTTTTTGAGGAATATCTATGTGCTGTGGGCAAACCTCGGCGCATTTGCCGCAGGATATA
>JAVWEG010000201.1:0-540 GCA_036641735.1 Oscillospiraceae bacterium | reverse complement strand
GGCGTGGGCGAGCCGGACTTTAAAACGCCGTGGAGCGTGCGCGAGGCGGGGATTCGCAGCCTTGAAAAGGGACGCACCTGGTACACCAGCAACGCCGGACTGAAACAGCTGCGGTGCGAGATTTGCGCCTATCTCGCCCGACGGTTCGCTTTGGAGTATAGCGAGGACGAAACGCTCGTCACCGTGGGCGGCTCCGAGGCGATTGATTTGTGCATTCGCGCGTTCGTCAACCCCGGCGACGAGGTGATTATTCCGGAGCCGTGCTATGTCAGCTATCTGCCCATTACAACCTTGACGGGCGGGGTGCCCGTGTCCGTTGCGCTGAGAGCCGAAAATAATTTCAAGCTGACCGCGGCGGAGCTAAGAGCCGCCATCACGCCCAAGACAAAGCTGCTGATTATGCCGTTCCCGTGCAACCCCACGGGCGCGGTGATGCGCCGCGAGGATCTAGAGCCGATTGCGCAGGTGCTGCGCGGCACGGACATTGTGGTGCTGTCGGACGAGATTTACTCGGAGCTGAGCTATGGCGATGAGCGCCAT
>JAVWEG010000200.1:0-542 GCA_036641735.1 Oscillospiraceae bacterium | reverse complement strand
CGTTCTTACAGGCGAGGCAGACAAAGCTATTACAGTAAGCGCGATGGCTTTAAGCGAGCTTGAAGCATATTCAAGCAGCGCGGTAGCAAGCTTTGAGTACACAATATTTGCAGCCTGCGCAAAGCCTACAGCAATACCGGCTACAACCGATACCGCGTTTACCATGCTGGCACCCGGCTCCTTTATCAACCTTGCATCTGCCACGGCAAACACAAGCATTTACTACACTGTAAACTGGGTAACAAACGGCAGCTTGCCTGCCAACAAGCCGGCAACCATGCTGTATGACGACGCCACGGCTATTGTAATGCCAAACAAGGCAAACGCCATATTTACAATCCGCACCATTGTACATTCCAACGACAATACCTTTGTAGACAGCGGAGTAACGCAGTTTACTTATCAAATGCCGGCACAGGTGAATGCGGTGTACGTTTCTCCGTCACAGGGGAGCGTGGTTACAGGCACACAGGTGCAGCTAAAATGCTCTACAGCGGACGCCAAGATTTTTTATCGTATATTTGCATCAAAGCCCGCAGATA
>JAVWEG010000199.1:0-543 GCA_036641735.1 Oscillospiraceae bacterium | reverse complement strand
GAGTGCTCCTGTTATAAGAGAATCAGGTGGAGATAGATGTGCAGTTACAGGTGGAACTACAGTAGTTTCAGATTATCTAATAATTAAGGTTACATCAAGTCCTGGAGAAAGCTTTTTAGATAAAATGATAGCTATGGTAGAAGGTGCAAAAAGAAAAAAAACTCCAAATGAAATAGCATTACAAACATTATTAATAGCATTAACTTCAATATTTTTAATAGTTACAGTAACTATATATCCATTTAGCAACTTTGCAGTAAAACAAAACGGTATAGGAGGTACAGTTTCGATAACTTCTTTAGTTGCATTACTAGTTTGTTTAGCACCTACTACAATTGGTGCATTACTTTCATCAATAGGTATTGCAGGCATGAGCAGATTAAACAATAAAAATGTATTAGCAACTTCAGGAAGAGCAATAGAAGCAGCAGGTGATGTAGATGTATTGCTTTTAGATAAAACAGGAACTATAACTTATGGTAACAGACAGGCTAGTGAATTTATATCACTTAGAAATATAGGTATCGAAGAGTTTGTAGAATA
>JAVWEG010000198.1:0-556 GCA_036641735.1 Oscillospiraceae bacterium | reverse complement strand
ATGGAATAATGAAGGCAGTAAAAGCAGCTTTAGCATTAGAATCAGTAGATTTATGTGGAATTCATTGTCATATAGGTTCACAAATATTTGATTTAGAACCATATGAAGATGCTGCAGAAATAATGTTAAACTACATTAAAGATATAAAAGCAGAAACAGGACATTTAATAACTGAATTAGACTTAGGTGGAGGTTTTGGAGTTCATTATACAGATGAAGATCATCCAAGAGCAACATCAGAATACTGTGAAGTAATATTAAATAAGGTAGATGAAGTTTGTAATATTTTAGCTCTAGAAAGACCTATCCTAACAATAGAGCCAGGTAGATCAATAGCTGCCAATGCGGGAACAACATTGTACAAAGTAGGTTCAATAAAAGAAATAGAAGGAATAAGAACTTACTTAGCAGTAGATGGTGGAATGACAGATAATATCAGAACAGCATTATACTCAGCAGCGTATGAAGCTTGTATAGCAAATAAAATAGATTCAGAAGATAGACAAGTTTATACAATAGCAGGGAAATGTTGTGAATCAGGAGATATCTTAATAAA
>JAVWEG010000197.1:0-578 GCA_036641735.1 Oscillospiraceae bacterium | reverse complement strand
AAAATCGTTGAACTGGCTGGCTACCTGGATTCTTACATCCCGGAACCAGAGCGTGCGATTGACAAGCCGTTCCTGCTGCCTATCGAAGACGTATTCTCCATCTCCGGCCGTGGTACTGTTGTTACCGGTCGTGTAGAGCGCGGTATCGTTAAAGTTGGCGAAGAAGTTGAAATCGTTGGTATCAAAGAGACTGCTAAGTCTACCTGTACTGGCGTTGAAATGTTCCGCAAACTGCTGGACGAAGGCCGTGCTGGTGAGAACGTTGGTGTTCTGCTGCGTGGTACTAAGCGTGAAGATATCGAACGTGGTCAGGTACTGGCTAAACCAGGTTCAATCAAACCACACACCAAATTTGAATCAGAAGTTTATATTCTGAGCAAAGATGAAGGCGGCCGTCATACTCCGTTCTTCAAAGGCTACCGTCCTCAGTTCTACTTCCGTACAACAGACGTAACGGGTATGATCGAACTGCCGGAAGGCGTTGAGATGGTAATGCCGGGCGACAATATCCAGATGGTCGTAACGCTGATCCACCCAATCGCAATGGACGAAGGTCTGCGTTTTGCAATTCGTGAAGG
>JAVWEG010000196.1:0-586 GCA_036641735.1 Oscillospiraceae bacterium | reverse complement strand
TGCTTTTCCGAATTTAAGCTCGTTTGAAATAATAGATATTACCACAAAGCCGACAGATTCTATTATAGGCGCACCTTGGGGGGGGACTGGTGCAGAGGTGCTATGGCAGACCCCAAGAACAGCGGATTCTTATTTGTTCGATTTAAATACAAACACCATCGTAAAATATGTTGACAACGACACAGAAGTTATCGTGCCTGCATCCATTACGGTGAATGGCACGGACTATCCGGTAAAAAGTATTGGAGATAGTGCGTTTTACAATAATTTTGGTAATAATACTAATTATAATAAAATAACTAAAGTTACTATTGAAGAAGGCATAACATCAATAGGAAAATCGGCTTTTAGCAACTGCTAAAGATTAACTGAAATTGTAATACCGGATTCGGTTACAAGTATTGGAAGTTCCGCGTTTTACGGCAGCGGTATAACTGAAATTGTAATACCTGCTGGGGTTACAAGTATCGAAGAGGAAACTTTTGAACACACTGCTCTCAAAAAAATCACATTACCGGAAGGGCTTAAAGAAATCGGACATAGCGCTTTTCTCCTCTGCGGGGGCTTAACCAAAATTGAAATACCC
>JAVWEG010000195.1:0-591 GCA_036641735.1 Oscillospiraceae bacterium | reverse complement strand
CGTTTTGCGTTTTATACAGCATTGTTGCAGGCTTGGTTTCGGGCTTGCTTCCGTTTTTCACCCATGTAATATAGTCTTGCGGGCTTGGGTGGCTGTTGTCTATGGTATAGTATATATCCGCATTTGCCGTAATGGTTGATAGGTTAATTACCGTACCGGGGCTTAATGTTGCCACTGCCTCGGGTGTGGTTGCCGGTATTGCCGAGGGTATTGCCGTTTTGCTGTAAAGTGTGTAGTGATAAGACGTCATTGCGCTTGTTACACCGTCTTTTTCCGCTACGGCAGTAATCCACGTTTCTTTGTTTATCACAATCGGCACTAGGGTGTCGAAAAGCTGGTCTTTATACGGCTTTGGCACAACGGTTGGATCTGTTAAATCCGGCGCGGTTGTGTGTAGCTTATAGAAAATATGCGCATCTGCCGTGCCGCATTTCAGCTGCACCTGTGTGCCTGCCAATACACTGCCCTGAGAGGGAGAAACATACACCGTATTCACCTGTGACGGCGGCTGATAGGTAAACTGTGCTGCCTCGCTGTCCACAAAGGAATTGTCGTTTGAGTGTGCAACGGCGCGCACTGTAAATAATGTGT
>JAVWEG010000194.1:0-596 GCA_036641735.1 Oscillospiraceae bacterium | reverse complement strand
GATAACATTTTTATCCGCACCGACCCCTCCCGGAACATCAAGCCGGATAAAGAAAAATCCACCGAGAAAATCGACGGTACAGCAGCAACGATAATGGCACTGGATAGGGCGATACGCTGTGGCGGTGACAGCGGTGAAAACGCGTATGACAGCCGAGGACTGCTTGTGTTTTAAAACTAAAAAAGCAACCTTGCTGACTTAACGGCAAGGTTGCTCCGGTGCGATATTATCGAACTTTTGCGAAGCTAATTGGTTATTGAGATTGTGGGTGTATTGCTCATAACAGGAACCCACTATTCGTTCGACTTTTTAGAGTCTATTAATTTATTTGCGGAAAAATATAGCATCACAAGAGCTGTGCTCAGTAATGCGCCACCTAAAATATCCGTTAGCCAATGTACTCCCGATACCAGTCGTCCTATCACCATAAGACCTGTAAAAGTACCACAAAATGTATTTATTATCTTTTTTGCCTTGTTGTTTTTGATTAAACGCTTGAATTGCATCATGGCAGTTGGCATAACACACATAACCAGCATAGTGGTTGAGGATGGATAGGAAGCCTCTAAAAATCCGTTAATCAGCACCGGACGGTA
>JAVWEG010000193.1:0-620 GCA_036641735.1 Oscillospiraceae bacterium | reverse complement strand
CTGTGTACCTGTTACTCTATACCCGTTTCCTGCACTATAATATGTATTTCCATTTACTGTGTAAAATTCGCTTATTTTTAGCTTGCCGTTTTTATCTCCTTGACTTGGCTCATAATATGCCCAGCCGCCATATATTTTTTGCCAACCTGTCTGCATTACTCCGCTTGCATCAAAATAATAGCAAGCACCGCTTATTGTCTGTGTACCCGTTAAGTATTCTCCATATTGGTCTGCATAGGCTTTCTGCCCGTTTCCTAAATCTACCCAGCCCGATTTTCCTACTACAAGCTCGAAAGTAATAGGATCAAATGTGCCATATTTGCCATTACCTAATGGCAGTCTGCCACTTTGTGCTGCATTATGCTCTCCTGTAAAACTATATGTTTTACCATTTACAGTATGCACTCCGTGCGCTGTTAGTCCCATTGTATTACTATAATACTTTTTACCGCTTATTTCATACAGTTCGTCTATTTTTAATTGTCCGTATTTTTTTCCTTGGCTAGGCTCGTAATATGCCCAGCTACCATATAGAGCTTGCCACCCTGTTTGCATTACTCCGCTTGCATCAAAATAATAGCAAGCGCCATTTATTGCCTGTGTACCTGTTACTCTATACC
>JAVWEG010000192.1:0-640 GCA_036641735.1 Oscillospiraceae bacterium | reverse complement strand
GTTCTATCGGTAGTTTACTAGCATTCATTAACTTTTCTTTTGCTAATGAAATATTTTTCTTTTTCTTTGTATCCTTTCTTAACTCCACTTTTCTCACCTCCAAAAAAAATCTCTTATCATAGATTAACTTAAACCTATGATAAGAGATTATTGTATTTCATAATATTACTCAAAATTTACAATCATACGTTCAAGCTTTAGCATCGCAGGGCGATGAAATTGCATTAGAATATGCCTTATATCCGACATATACTGCTAACCTTCTCATAATGTCTCCATCACTCCGCGGCAGCAACCCTTATCCCTGCGGTAGCCTCACCTACCGTTTTTATATTATTTTATTGCCTTGTACGAGTATATTCCTTTATACTTTTATAAGCAATAAACATTCAAAGAAAATTTTGTAAACTTTAATTTTAAATATTATTATTTTGTCTTTGCTTTTCCTTGAATTTCAGGTACTTCTTTCATCTCATTTTTCTTTGGACTTTCAAATCTTTTACTGTTCCATGAAGACTGTTGATCTTTCTTAGCCATGAACTTCACCTCCTAAAATCTTTATAATAAGTTTCTGTTATTTAGGGAGTTATTATTCATGTCCTATGAAAGATGCATTTAAACTACTTATATTTCTTTAGCC
>JAVWEG010000191.1:431-661 GCA_036641735.1 Oscillospiraceae bacterium | reverse complement strand
CAATTGAGATGCTCACACAGCTTTGCGTTCAATTCGTCTACACTGCTGAATTTTTCCCAATCATAAAAATACCGTTGATCATTACGATGGCTGCGTTCCACTTTTCCATTATGCCACGGAGTTCGTGGAGGTATCAATTTATGCACAATACCCGCCTTTTCTAAGGCTATATCAAATGGACACAATTTATCATCGCTGATATATTTGTAGGTGAATTCTATACCATTATC
>JAVWEG010000191.1:0-421 GCA_036641735.1 Oscillospiraceae bacterium | reverse complement strand
TTTGAATCGTCTGTATCTTGAACGGAAACGCTTCTTGAAGCATTTTAAGGAACTTTACGGAATTTTCGGGCGTATGTTCTTCGAAGCCATAAATGAAGCGGATGCGTGTACATTCGTCTATTGCAGTCCATTGGTACAAATGCTTCTCATCTCGCTTCACTGCACCTCTTAGGCAGTTGTACGGTACTTCTTTTACATCAATTTGAACCTTTTCGCCCGGGACAAGCAGCTCAGGATACCGTCTGTCTTGTGTGCGAGACGGCTTGTTTGTTTTGTTTGCGTTGCCCAAACCAATTCGCCGTGCGGAATATACAAGTCCACTAAAGCTGCGTGTGTAGCCATTGCTGACTGCTTCATCGTATACGCCATCCCAACCGTATCGTGCATATTTTTTCTTAAATGCTTCTAGAATTATTGCTTC
>JAVWEG010000190.1:0-662 GCA_036641735.1 Oscillospiraceae bacterium | reverse complement strand
CATTAAAAGCATCTTCTATATTATCACCGTTATTGTAATATATTGCGCTGCCAAACGCAATTGATAAAGGCGTAGTACGCGAGCTGTTCGCTTCATCAAGGCGCGCTATCAGCGACGATTGACAGCTTTCGATAAGCTCCGCTTTTGCTTTGTCGCCAATCACGCAAAATTCGTCTCCGCCTATACGATAGCATTTGCCAATCGGGGCAAAGCTTTCTTGTAAAAGACGTGCCGCAAGCACCAAAGCCGCATCGCCTGCTCTATGAGAATATGTATCGTTTATATATTTAAGGTCATTTAAATCAAACATCAGCAGCACCGCTCCGTTGCGCTCATAGGAATAGCTTGCAAGACAATCTTCAAATGCCGTTCTGTTTGGCAGCTTTGTCAAAATATCGGTATAAGCAAGCGCCGCGAGTGTAGCTTGCTCTATATGCTCGGAATAATTGTGCAAAGCGCGTGAAGCGCTCCACGTACCTACGATAATAATAAACGCTAAAAATCCAAAGCTGATGTAAAGGCTGCTGTACTGCGAATTGCCGAAAAAGAAAGCGTAAATTCCCGCTAATATGAACAAAAACCATATGCCAAAGCTTATTGTAAGCGTAAATATTCCGCGTGTTTTGTTGCGCGGACAATTGCGAATAAGCCTTGCCATAATA
>JAVWEG010000189.1:0-665 GCA_036641735.1 Oscillospiraceae bacterium | reverse complement strand
ATAATTTAAATTTACTTTTTATAAAAAGCTACTTTTTCTTCATATATTTTCTTGTATCAAGAGCAACTGCAGCTATTATAATTACACCTTTTATTATAAATTGTAAATATGTACTTACTCCTATAAATGAAAGACCATAGTTTAGAACTTGGAATATTAAAACACCTGTTATTATTCCACCTATACTACCTACACCACCTGCGAAAGATACTCCACCAACAACACAGGCTGCGATAGCATCCATCTCATACATAAATCCAGTATTATTAGTAGCAGAACCAACTCTGGCAGCTTCTAGAGATCCTGCAAGTCCAAATAAACCTGCTATGACATATATTATTATTAAGTTTCTAGCAACGTTTACACCAGATACTTCTGCAGCTTCTGGATTTCCACCTATGGCAAACATATTTTTACCAAGTTTAGTTTTATTCCATACTAACCACATTATTACACAAGCTATTATTGCATATATTATAAGATATGGTAATCTAAAAGTTCCTATTTCTATAGCTCCTGAAGCTAACTCTTTAAAATTCTTAGCAAGTCCTGCTATTGGTTGAGCTCCGTATGGTGGCCTATCAAAGTATAAACTAGTTACACCATAAGCTAAAAGCATCGTACCCATAGTTGCTATAAATGGAGGCGTTTTTAATTTTGCTACT
>JAVWEG010000188.1:0-667 GCA_036641735.1 Oscillospiraceae bacterium | reverse complement strand
AGCCGTGTGCAGGGCACGCGCTCTCGCAGGCAAAAAGCATCAAAATGTGGAGCTTTCTGTGGATATAAAGCACGATTGCTGCAACGGAGATATTATCAGAATACACAGGATAATAGATAATATTCTTGGAAATGCTCTTAAATTCACACCTGAGGGTGGCACAGTTATTTATCATATTTCCGAGTCGCCACTTGAAAATAAAAACATAGGTCTGTACCATTTTGAAATTGCCGACACAGGCATCGGCATCACCGAGGAACAGCAAAAGCATATTTTCGAGCCTTTCTACCGCGCACAAAATTCCATGACGTTCCAGGTGGACGGTGCAGGCCTTGGGCTTGCCATTGTAAAAAGCATTGTGGATTATATGGGCGGCACCATTTCAGTGCATAGCGTTATAGACGTAGGTACTACGTTTATCATAGAGCTGCCCTTGCGTTATGCAGAAGAAATATCAAAAGAAGATGAAAAGCCAAAGGATAAAATACCATCGTTTAATTTATCGGGGGTTCATGTACTGCTTTGCGAGGACAACTCCATGAACCAATTGGTGGCAACAAGAATACTTGAAAAAGCAGGTGTAATTGTAACAGTGGCGAATGACGGGCGCGAAGGGTACGAAGCCTTTTCCCAAAGCAAAAAAGGTACATTCAACGCTGTTTTAATG
>JAVWEG010000187.1:456-718 GCA_036641735.1 Oscillospiraceae bacterium | reverse complement strand
ATTACAAGCGTTTAAAAGTCACCAATTCAGGTCATAAACCTGATGATGCTGTAGAACTTGCGAAAAGTAATATTTTACTTGTAGGTCCAACAGGTTCAGGTAAAACTTTATTGGCTCAAACTTTAGCGCGTCTTTTAGATGTTCCTTTTGCAATGGCCGATGCAACGACATTAACCGAAGCGGGTTATGTCGGTGAAGACGTTGAAAACATTGTACAAAAGCTTCTACAAAAAGCAGATTATGATGTAGAGAAAGCGCAAAA
>JAVWEG010000187.1:0-446 GCA_036641735.1 Oscillospiraceae bacterium | reverse complement strand
GACAAGATTACCCGTAAGTCTGAGAACCCATCAATTACCCGTGATGTATCGGGTGAAGGTGTACAGCAAGCGTTATTGAAAATGATCGAAGGTACGGTGGCTTCAATTCCTCCTCAAGGGGGGCGTAAGCATCCGCAGCAAGAGTTCATTCAAATTGATACGTCAAATATCCTGTTTATTTGTGGTGGTGCATTCTCGGGTCTTGAGAAAATTGTGCAACAACGTCAGGAAAAAGGCGGTATTGGTTTCACTGCCGATGTGAAGAAAAAAGACGAAACTAAAAAATTGTCTGATTTATTCCGTCAAGTGGAAGCCAATGACTTGGTGAAATTTGGTTTGATTCCAGAATTCATTGGTCGTCTACCTGTGATTGCGACATTGGAAGAGTTGGATGAAGAAGCACTTATGCAGATTCTAACTGAACCTAAAAATGCTTTAACACGCCA
>JAVWEG010000186.1:0-728 GCA_036641735.1 Oscillospiraceae bacterium | reverse complement strand
CATAAAGTGGAAGTGTTAAGATTTTTTCTGAAATCTGTTGTGCGACTGGAGTGTGATTTGGGGTAAATTTGGATTGATAGCATTCTAATTGATTGGTTAATGGATAAAAATATTTTCTTGAATAGATGTTGTGTTTCATTAATTCTTGATGAATCTCGTCTCTTGAAATTTTTTCGCTATCAAAAAGCACTGGGAAGTAAGAATAATTGCTAATAACACCTTTCGGAATGCGTGGCAATATAATCCCCTCAACTTCGCTCAGATTTTCAAGATATCTTTCATAAACCAATTTTCTTTTTTCAATTTCTCTACCAATATTTCTAAGATTACATAGGCCCATTGCTGCCTGAAATTCATTCATTTTTGCATTGCCACCAATGTACTCTATCGTTTCAGATCCAGTGATACCAAAGTTTTTATAGGTGTCTAAAACATATTTTAGGTTTGGATCTTTAAACGTGAGATGAAAACTGTACATCGAAGCATCGCCAAAGTTGGCAATACTTTCTCCGTTTAATGTGACACCAAAAGCATGAGCCGCATCATATATCACTTTCAAATTATATTTTTCTGCTATTCGCTTAATCTCTTTTACATTGCATACATTTCCATACACATGAACAGGCATAATAGCAGATGTTTTTTCCGTAATAAGGCTCTCTAAACTATCCGTTTGCATTGTATAATCATCAGGGTTAATATCGGCAAAAACGGGTGTTAAGCCACTT
>JAVWEG010000185.1:0-734 GCA_036641735.1 Oscillospiraceae bacterium | reverse complement strand
GTTTCATCTGCCATTGAACTTAAAACCGCTGCTTTTATCAATTGCTTTTCATCAACCTGATTAGTCGGATAAAAACTTGTTGCTTTACGATTTCCTATGGTAATTGTACCGGTTTTATCTAAAAGTAAAACATCGATATCTCCGGCTGTTTCTACTGCTCTACCACTTTTTGTAATCACGTTTGCTCTCAAAGCTCTGTCCATTCCGGCAATACCAATCGCAGATAATAATCCGCCAATAGTTGTTGGAATAAGACATACAAATAGAGAAATAAATGATGCAATCGTAATCGTTACATTAGAATAATCGGCAAACGGTTTTAACGTTACGCAAACAATGATAAACACCAATGTAAAACCTGCCAGTAAAATGGTCAATGCAATTTCGTTTGGAGTTTTTTGTCTGGAAGCACCTTCTACCAAAGCAATCATTTTATCTAAAAAGCTTTCTCCCGGCTGTGTAGTTACCTGTACCACAATTTTGTCGGACAAAACTTTTGTACCTCCAGTTACAGAACTTTTATCACCACCCGCTTCACGAATTACAGGAGCAGACTCTCCGGTAATCGCACTTTCATCTATTGTAGCAAGACCTTCAATGATTTCTCCGTCTGATGGAATAATGTCTCCGGCTTCACAAACAAAAACATCTCCTTTTTGTAATTTAGAAGAAGAAACGATTTGCCCGTTCTGCAGTTTCGCAGGAGTTTCTTCTCTGGTTTTACGAAGGCTGTC
>JAVWEG010000184.1:0-755 GCA_036641735.1 Oscillospiraceae bacterium | reverse complement strand
GCTCACATTGTCTGCCGCCTTAAATGAGCCACTGTTGGCGTAGTCATGATGCCACTTGCTTACCGTCGATTTTGCCACGCCATATTCCTTTACGATTGCACTGATTGGCTTGCCTGCTTCACGAAGCTTCGCTATCTGTGTCTTAAATTCGTCCGTATAATTGTAATCTTGTGCCATTTTTCTTCAGCTCCTTATTTTTTCTGTTTTTAATATTTATCTTTTTCCTATTTTACCTGTTCGACATTAATTTGTACAGTTAAGTATAGACTATTCAAGCCGTGGGTGGATAGTCAACCCTTTATTAAACAATATTTTATCGAACATAACATATAAAAAGTGTAATTATTTAGATTGTCTGAAATCAACAGGAGAAAGATAGCTTAAAGAGCCATGAATACGCTTTGTGTTATACCAGTTAACATAATCAAAGTATTTCAGTGAAAGCTCTTGCAAAGAATCAAATTTTTCTCCAAATACAAATTCCGTTTTAATAATGTTATACGTTGCTTCCGCCACCGCATTGTCATATGGGCAGCCTTTGTGGCTAAGCGAGCGAGTTATTCCAAATGCGGAAATTATGTCATCGATTTCCTTGTTCTTAAACTCACTGCCACGATCAGTATGGAAAATCTTAATGTCAGAAAGTGGGCGATTAATTCGCTGAATTGCTTCTTTTACCAATTCAGCAGTCTTATTTTTGCCAGCTGAATATCCAATGATTTCACGGTTATGCAGGTCTATCACGGCACAAAGAT
>JAVWEG010000183.1:0-780 GCA_036641735.1 Oscillospiraceae bacterium | reverse complement strand
ACTTAACAATGGCTAAAGCATTTAATGTGCAATGCCACCAAAACAAGGTAGATATTTATAGCACAGGAATTGTTAATGCAAACACCCCATTTGAAAATACAGTAAGAGTTTATTGTCCAGAAAAAACCTTGTGCGATATTTTAGTAAAAAAAAGTGAAACAGATATTCAGCTTATAAGCACAGCTTTTAAAATGTACAGGGACTCAACTGAAAAAAATATTCCATTGTTTTCTGAATACGCAAAAATGCTAAGAGTAGAAAAGAAAGTTCGAACATATCTGGAGGTATTACTGTGAAAAATGCAATGCAATTAAAAGCTATAATAAAAAGCATAGCAAAAGAAAAATCAATTTCCGCACAAATTGTAATGCAAAACTATATGTTAGAACGGTTTCTTGAAAGAGTATCGTTGTCCCAACATCGCAGTAGCTTTATACTAAAAGGCGGTTTTCTTATAGCTGCTATTGTTGGACTTGATACACGAACCACTATGGATATAGATGCAACAATTAAGGGGGCAGCACTTACGAGAGAAAACCTTGCAAAGATGCTCGATGAAATAATCGGTATTTTTGTTGATGATAGCGTGATATTTAAGATAAATAGTATTACAGAAATAAGAGATTCAGATGAATATAATGGTTATCGTGTAGCTTTAATAGCTCAATATCCACCGATGGCTATACCTTTAAAACTTGATATTACAACAGGTGATAAGATTACCCCAAAAGAGATAGTGTATGAATTTAAACTATTGACCGAAGATAGAAAAATCAGTGT
>JAVWEG010000182.1:0-805 GCA_036641735.1 Oscillospiraceae bacterium | reverse complement strand
TGCAACATTATTAACAGTTCCATTTATGGCGTAGCCATTATAAATATGATTTTTTTCTAGGTCCTTTAATATTTCTGATGATCTATTAATAACTTCGTCAGGAAGCTTAGCTAATTTTGCAACGTAAATCCCATAACTTTTATCAGCTGCTTGATCAATTATTTTTCTAAGGAAAATAATATTTTCGCCATCATCTTTAACTGCTATAGAATAGTTTTTAACTTCTTTAAATTCATTTTCAAGCTCTGTAAGCTCGTGATAATGTGTTGCAAATAATGTTTTACATTTAATATGCTTTTCTATATATTCAACTATAGACCAAGCTAAACTTATGCCATCGTACGTAGATGTACCTCTACCTATTTCATCTAATATAACTAAGCTTTTCTCTGTAGCATTTTTTAATATATGGGAAACTTCACTCATCTCCACCATGAAAGTAGATTGACCTTGTGATAAATCATCACTTGCTCCAACCCTAGTAAATATTCTGTCACTAATAGGAATATTAGCAGAATCAGCTGGTACAAATGACCCAATATGAGCCATTAAACATATAATTGCAGTTTGTCTCATATAAGTAGATTTACCAGACATGTTAGGCCCAGTTATAATATTTATATTGTTTTCTCCTCTGTTTAAATAAGTATCATTTGGAACAAAGTTTTGCTCTCCAACAATATTTTCAATAACAGGGTGACGACCATTTTTTATATCAAGTTTACTACTATTATTTATATCAGGTTTTACATAATTATTTATGTGTGCCACTGTGGCAAATGAAGCAAATACATCTATGTTAGCA
>JAVWEG010000181.1:0-812 GCA_036641735.1 Oscillospiraceae bacterium | reverse complement strand
CTCCTTTTTTAACAAGCAAGCTGAAATAGAGATAGTAGCGCACGACATCGGCGGCTCTGCTATCTCTAAGATAGAGTATCAGCTTGTACCCGAGGGCAGCACCGAGGATGCCGCAGGGTGGCTAGAGTATAGTGATACTGCACGTCCTATCATTGAGCGCCGCTTTAATGGCAAAATACACGCACGCTGCATCGATACTGCCGGCAATGTTTCAGATGTTTTAAGCTCTGATGTGATTGTAGAGGATACACCACCAACGGCTACGCATTTACTTAATACCGAAAGCTGGACGAATAGCGACGTTACTATTTCAATAGCAGCGCAAGATGATTTAAGCGGTGTACATCACATCTTATTGCCCGATGGGCAAGAAGTGAGCGCAGCTGCCGCCGACTATATCGTAGCGGATAATGGTACATATGCGTTCTCGGTATTTGATAATAGCGGCAACGAATTTAAATATCCTGTAGCCGTATCGAATATTGATAAAACCTCACCTGTCGTTACCCCTAATGTGCCTACAGCTTGGCAGCAAGAAATCACATTTACACTTGATAGCTTCGATGACCAATCGGGTACGGTGGAATATCAAGTGGCTGCCGATACAAATATTCCCAAAACTTGGCAAAGCACAAACAGCTTTACTACCAAAAGGAATGGTATTATCTATGGCTTTGCAAAGGATGCTGTCGGCAATATTTCACAGCCTGTCGCAATAGATATACAAAATATAGACCGTGAAAAGCCTGTTGCAGATAAAATCATCGTCACTAAAACCTCCTCCTCGCTTATGCGCTCTATGCTCTCCTTTT
>JAVWEG010000180.1:0-826 GCA_036641735.1 Oscillospiraceae bacterium | reverse complement strand
AATAAATATAACATCACATTCTTTTGCAACATCTATACTTGTGCAACAATCTATGCCTATTTCTTCTTTTATTGCTTTAATTGAGAACTCACTTTTCTCTGCTATCATTAGATTTTTAACATCTACTGATGTGCTTTTTAAAAGTCCTAGGGCAATTGCCTTTCCCATATTTCCACAGCCTATAAAACCGACTTTTTTCATATAATAACCCCTCCTAGATTAATCCCCAGTATGTACTAGCTCTAAATCTGCAAACTTACTGTGTTGACCTATCCAAGCCATTTTAACTGTCCCAACTGGGCCATTTCTTTGCTTAGCTATAATACACTCAGCAGTTCCTTTTAACTCAGATTCTTTATTATAGTATTCATCTCTATATAAAAACATAACTACATCGGCATCCTGCTCTATAGATCCTGATTCTCTTAAATCCGAAAGCATTGGTCTATGATCAGCTCTTTGCTCAGGAGCACGAGATAACTGTGATAATGCTATTACAGGACACTCCATTTCCTTTGCTAAAGCTTTTATAGATCTTGATATTTCTGATACTTCTTGTTGTCTACTTTCACTTCCTGAACCAGACATTAACTGAAGGTAGTCAATCATGATTAAATCTATACCATACTCCATCTTAATCTTTCTACATTTAGATCTCATCTCCATTACAGTAACCCCTGCAGTATCATCTATATATATTCTTGCTTTAGCTAATGGTCCAGCAGCTTTTGCTATTCTGTCCCAGTCACCATCATCAAGATTACCGGTTCTAAGTTTTAGCATATCAACACTAGCTTCAGAACAAAGTAACTTATTTGCTAATTGC
>JAVWEG010000179.1:0-863 GCA_036641735.1 Oscillospiraceae bacterium | reverse complement strand
ATTTCCTGCAAAAGTAGAAAATGATTGATAAGGAGAATCCCCATATCCTGTTGGTCCTAATGGCAGTATCTGCCACAAACTTTGACCCGCCTCTTCTAGAGCATCTACACATTCATAAGCTTCTTTTGAAAAAGCTCCTATTCCATATTTTGATGGTAAACTTGCAATAGGTAATAATATTCCACTTTTTCTCATGCTGACCTCCTATAATACTTTTTATTATCCTTTTACAGCCCCAGCAACAACACCTTCTATTATGTGTTTTTGACATACTAAATAAAAAACTATAATCGGTATAATTGCTAATACTAACATAGCCATCATTGCACCCATATCTCTGTTTCCATTAGATCCTACTAACATTTGAATTACTACAGGTATTGTCTTATATTCTGTAGACAGTCCAATCACTAAATAAGGTAGTAGATAATCATTCCATACCCACATTGCATTTAATATAGCAACAGTTATTGCAGTTGGTTTTAAAATTGGAAGAACTATATGAAAATATGTTTGCAATGGGTTACATCCATCTATCATAGCAGCCTCTTCTATTTCTAGTGGTATAGATTTTATAAAACCACTAAACATAAATACCGATAATCCAGCTCCAAATCCTAAGTATAATACCACCATACCTAATGGATTAGATAAATTTAGAGTATCTGCTAATTTTACAGTAGGAAACATTACCATCTGAAATGGTACTATCATAGAAAATACAAATACATAATATATAGCACTTGTTATTTTACTCTTTACTCTTGTTATATAATAAGCTGTCATAGAAGTGAAAAATATTATTACTACTACCGATGTTATTGTAATAAAGAAAGACCATCCTATAGCACTAAAAAATCCTG
>JAVWEG010000178.1:0-870 GCA_036641735.1 Oscillospiraceae bacterium | reverse complement strand
GGTGAGTTTAATATCTTCTGTTGTAATAGATTTTACGTTTGGTGTTCTTCCATCTTCTGATGAAGTAATGGTAAGTATATTGTCATTTACCAATTTTGCTGCTGCTGCATTTAACATGGCAAGGGCTTTCTTAAAAACCTTTTTCGTAATTTTCGCCTCTCTTTACTTATTACATATGGTCGATGACAATGTTTGAACGGTTTTTGGCGTTCTTCACTGGTGGATAGGTCAACGAGATTTTGAAAGAAAGAACTTGTTTATATCGCCAAACAAATGCAATTTTTTATGAGTGCATATTGTTACAAAACAATAATTTTGTTTTGATTAATTCGGCAGCTTGCGGTGGTGTAATATTGCTTACATTACAGATATTTTCCTCAATGTGTTGGCTGTTCGTAGTGTGAGCATTTCGCCAATCCCTACACTTGCAGTTTTTTTCCACCAGTTTGCTTTCGCATATTTCTTTCTATCAAAAGACCAGAAAATAGCATTCTTGCAGATACATATTTGTTCCAATTCTTTTGTTGGCTCACCTATTTTCTCAGCTATAATTTCAGCGGCAACAGGGGGCATTACAAAAATCAGATTGTTATATATTTCTTGGTCATCAGTTCCCCACCAAACAGGGGCTTTACTTAATAAATCTTTCAATTCTTCTTGTAAAATAACAAAAACAGGAATATCCAATCCAAACCGTTCTTGTATCATTGCTTTGATTTTATCCGCAATAACAATTTCATTGCTCTCATCGACCGAAAAAATAATATTTCCGCTATTGAGATGTGTAAAAACACCTGCAAAACCAAGTTTTATAAAACATGATTTCAGTTCTGCCATAGAGATTTTATTTTTCCCACTTATATTGATACC
>JAVWEG010000177.1:0-899 GCA_036641735.1 Oscillospiraceae bacterium | reverse complement strand
AAATAATCGGAATCATCCTCACGATAATCCCAAAAATCTGCATCACCTGTGATTTTTAAAGGAGGTTCTTTGTATTGCGGCTGCTCTTGCCATTGACCGAAACTATTCGGTTCATAGTGTGGCAAGCTTCCATAATTATCATCACTGCGACCTTGACCATCACGATGATTTGAATGTACAGGGCAACGAGCAGCATTCACTGGGATCTGTTGATAATTTGGCCCTAAGCGATAACGTTGCGCATCTGCATAGTTAAACAAACGAGCCTGCAACATACGGTCAGGAGAAACACTGATCCCAGGGACGAGATTGCTTGGAGCAAATGCTGATTGCTCAACATCTAAGAAGAAGTTTTCAGAGTTTTTGTTGAGCTCAAATACCCCAACTTCAATCAATGGATAATCACCATGCGGCCAAACTTTTGTTAAATCAAAAGGATGATAAGGTACTTTTTCTGCATCAGTTTCAGGCATGATTTGTACGCACATTTTCCACTTCGGAAAGTCTTTGCGTTCAATGGCATCATATAAATCACGTTGATTGCTTTCACGATCATCTGCGATGACTTGAGCAGCTTCACTATTGGTTAAATTTTCAATACCTTGCTGAGTACGGAAGTGAAACTTCACCCAAAAACGTTCATTATTTGCATTAATAAAACTATAAGTATGGCTACTAAAACCGTGCATATGACGGTAGCTTTTTGGAATACCACGATCTGACATGACAATCGTTACTTGATGCAGTGCTTCAGGAAGCAAAGTCCAAAAGTCCCAGTTATAAGTTGCACTGCGTAAGTTAGTACGAGGGTCACGTTTTACTGCTTTATTCAGGTCTGGAAATTTACGAGGGTCACGTAAGAAAAAGACAGGGGTATTATTCCCGACCATATCCCAGTT
>JAVWEG010000176.1:0-900 GCA_036641735.1 Oscillospiraceae bacterium | reverse complement strand
TATATCATTTGACTGTTCATCTATAGCAGTCATAACGCCACAGTTTGCTGCATCAAAACCAAATTTACCTCTCACATATCCTATTTCTTCTACTGTTTCTCTTACTATTTTAGGAATATCAACATATGCATTTGTTGATATTTCTCCTGCTACCAATATTATCCCTGTAGTAGCAGTTGTCTCACAAGCTACTCTAGAGTTTGGATCCTTCTCAAGCAATGCATCAAGTATAGCATCTGATACTTGATCACAAAGTTTGTCAGGATGTCCCTCTGTCACTGACTCTGATGTAAATAAATGTCTAGCCATTTTAATCTCCCTTTCCAAAATATTATATCTTATCTCCAAAAAATATAAGCCCCTTCAAATTGAAGAGGCTAATTAATTCACATAAAAATGTAAGCTAACCTCATCTCTCAAGAAATATTCTTGTAGGAATTAGCACCGTCATCTACACGGTTGCCGGGCTTCACAGGGCCTGTCCCTCTGCCACTCTTGATAAGGTAAATCAAGATTTATTAATTTTTCATAAAACCATAGTAACACTATTGAATATAATTGTCAATATTATTTTTTCTAACTATTTTCAATAATACACATATCCCAATATAGTTGGTTTTCTAACTTTAGCTTAAGCTAATAAAAGAAATAAGAGTTATAATTACTAAGTAAACATACAATTTAATATGCTTATTTCTTTTAATAATCACTTTTAAATACTATATAAAAACAGCTTAATAATCAATTCGTAAAATAATTTACTGTTGATTAAAAATATTTTATTTTAATTATATAGATACTTATATTGTTCCAGCTACTTGAAGTATTTCAACTGAACCCAGTGCTATACCTGTACCTATTGCCACACAACTGATTGGATCTTCTGCCATAACCACTCTT
>JAVWEG010000175.1:0-963 GCA_036641735.1 Oscillospiraceae bacterium | reverse complement strand
CCTAATGGAAACAAACGAAAAATGACAGATATAGAGTTTGCTGCAAAATTGCGTGCTGAAAGCCATATTGATGAACTTGCACAAGCGTCTAAAAGCAATAAAAGCCCTGCACCGGACACGAAAAATCATTTATTCGCAAAAGATGGTTTTGATTATCGCGTGGCATATTTTGAAGATGGTGATGGACAATATTACCGTGTAGTTATGTCTGTTGGCAAAAGCGGAAGTGTGAACACCGTATACAATATTGGAAAAATGCAAAAAAATAAAGCAGATTTCTCAAATGTGGCTCAAAGGCCGAACGGCTACGCCGTAAAAATAGAGAAATCCACTAACCCCACTATATCACAGCATCCAAGTGGTGTCAATACCCATTATATGCAAAATAATAAAAAAGATACACAAAATTCAATATCGGGTGGTTCATCGGAGCTTGTACCGCAGGGGCTTAAAATAGAAAAGCTTAACGAAAAATATGGCACGATAGAGCGCGGCGAAAAGCCTGTGCGTGAGGTAAGCCTACCAAAGCGCACGGCAAAAGACCAATATGTATCCAAATATGCGCGTACTATGGCAGAGGCAGGCGTAACAAATGAGCCGACTGTAGACCTTATCAAGAAAGACCTTGCCGCAGGGCGGCTGTCACACGAGGTAATCACGGATAAAAAGGCAATGGAAAACGCAGAGAATATTATCCGCGAGGACGGTTTTAAGGGCGCACTGAAAACGTGGACGGATGTAATAGACGGAAAATCAAAGCCCACTAAATACACGCTGGCGCTGGGGCAAACGCTGTATAACGAGGCAGTGGAAAACAAAGATGCAGCGCTCGTAAAGAAAATGATAGCCGATATGGTGCTGCAATTTAGCGAGGCAGGGCAAAATCTGCAAGCGGCAAGGC
The DNA here is from genome assembly GCA_036641735.1 of Oscillospiraceae bacterium. Taxonomy (GTDB): domain Bacteria; phylum Bacillota; class Clostridia; order Oscillospirales; family Ruminococcaceae; genus JAGPHI01. The sequence continues at coordinate 62 of JAVWEG010000175.1, read as the reverse complement.
TGTTAAAAAGGCTAACGCCTGACGGTAGGCTGTACGCGCTGGAGAAATCCGTGGTTAAAATA
>JAVWEG010000174.1:0-975 GCA_036641735.1 Oscillospiraceae bacterium | reverse complement strand
TAGAGATTTGATAATCACTTATTTTGATACTTCATATTGTCTCATGAATTTTTGAATTTCATCATAGAAAGCGTTGAACGTTGGAATGTCCATTTGTTGTTGTTGGTCAGAAAGGGCAATAGATGGATCTGGGTGTACTTCTGCCATCACTCCGTCTGCACCAATGGCAATCGCCGCTTTAGCACATGGTAATAATAGATCACGACGACCTGTTGAGTGCGTTACGTCCACCATTACTGGTAAATGCGTTTCTTGTTTTAAAATAGGTACAGCTGAAATATCTAACGTATTTCGTGTTGCTTTTTCGTACGTACGAATACCGCGTTCACAAAGGATAATGTTTTCATTGCCTTTTGACATAATGTACTCCGCCGCATGGATAAATTCATCAATTGTCGCCGCTAAGCCACGTTTTAATAATACCGGCTTATTCGTAGCACCTGCAGCTTTTAATAGCTCAAAGTTTTGCATATTACGCGCACCGATTTGGATCACATCAATATAATCAAGCGCATGGTCTAAATCTGATGGCGTTACGATTTCTGTAATAACACCTAAACCAAATTCATCTGAAACTTGTTTTAAAATTTTCAAGCCATCTAAGCCTAAACCTTGGAAATCATACGGTGATGTACGTGGCTTGTATGCACCACCACGAATTAATTTTAAGCCTTTTTCTTTAATTGTTGCCGCAACTGCTGCCACTTGCTCGTATGATTCAACAGCACACGGACCGAATACAAAGGAAGGTGCCCCAGAACCAATTAAATCGCCATTTACATTAATGACAGTATCTTCTGACTTTTCTTTACGTGAAACAAGTAGCTCTTTTTTCTTTTCTGCTTCAAGTTGTTTTAACGCTGTCTTGAAAATTTGCTTGAAAATATAATCAACCGTCATTTGATTTAATGGACCGTTATTATTCTTTTTAATTAAGTCCAGCATGTGACGTTCACGTAGCGGATCGTATCGATT
>JAVWEG010000173.1:0-976 GCA_036641735.1 Oscillospiraceae bacterium | reverse complement strand
TGTCCGGCGATATGGCGCGCGATGCGATGCACAAACGTTTTAATCGCCAGTTGCGCACGCTCATGTCCCTCGTGCCAGGCTTTTTCTAACGTCCGTAAGTCAGAGGACAAACCGGAAATACCCAGTAAACCGGACTCTTTATTCACTACACGTTCAAGGTCGCTCAGTGTCTGGTTGGTTTCACTGGCAATCCACGCCATGGCGCCGAAATCGACGTCGCCGCTGCGTGTGCCCATCATCAGCCCTTCCAACGGCGTCATGCCCATTGAGGTATCAACGCTCTGCCCGTTACGCACCGCGCAGATTGACGCGCCGTTCCCCAGGTGAGCCACAACCAGACCGGAGTCATCACTCTGTAACTCAAGAAGCTCATGCGCCCGTTGAGATACATAGCGATGCGACGTGCCGTGGAAGCCATAACGACGAACGCCTAATTCCTCAAAATATTTCCATGGCAGACCGTAAAGATAGGCCTCAGGAGCCATCGTCTGGTGGAAGCTGGTATCAAATACCGCAACCTGCTGCACGCCAGGGAAAAGATGCTGAGCAGATTCAATCCCGCTGAGGTTCGCATAATTATGTAACGGAGCTAAAGGCGATACCCGGCGAATATTATCGATAACGTCGTCAGTAATAATTGCTGATTCAGTAAAGATATTTCCACCGTGGGCAATGCGGTGGCCAATTAAGGCCACGCTGTCCATTAAATTACGTTTTTCCAGTTCAACGGCGATTGCTTTTAATGCGTCTTCGTAGCTGTGGTGAGCCAGCTTCGCTGGCTCTCCTCCATTAATTGCTATGAACGCATTTTCAGAGTTAATACCGTCCGCGATTCCCGCCATTAAAACTTCACAGCTCGCTGCATCCAGCACTGAGAATTTAATGGAAGACGAACCACAGTTAATAACCAGTACTACCGGAAACTCATTCATTTCACTACTCCGCTCATCCTGAGCTTAAGGATTAAAACAGTTTG
>JAVWEG010000172.1:405-992 GCA_036641735.1 Oscillospiraceae bacterium | reverse complement strand
CCAACGATCTCAACTTCAGAGTTGATGAGGAGGGTACCGCGCTCGGCGCGACCAGTTACAACGGTTCCACGACCGGTGATGGTGAAGACGTCCTCAACGGGCATGAGGAATGGCTTGTCCTTGTCGCGTACTGGGTCTGGTACGGAGCTGTCAACAGCTTCCATCAGGTCCAGGATCGACTGGGTCCACTTTGCGTCACCCTCGAGAGCCTTGAGGCCGGATACGCGAACAACAGGAGCGTTGTCGCCATCGAAGCCCTGGCTGGAGAGGAGTTCACGAACCTCGAGCTCAACGAGCTCAAGGATTTCTTCGTCGTCAACCATGTCGGACTTGTTCAGAGCAACGAGGAGGTAAGGAACACCAACCTGCTTTGCGAGCAGAACGTGCTCGCGAGTCTGAGCCATAGGACCGTCGGTAGCAGCAACCACGAGGATTGCGCCATCCATCTGAGCAGCACCGGTAATCATGTTCTTGATGTAGTCGGCGTGGCCAGGTGCGTCAACGTGTGCGTAGTGACGCTTGGGGGTCTCGTACTCAACGTGCGAGATGTTGATGGTAATACCGCGCTGACGCTCTTCAGGAGCGGA
>JAVWEG010000172.1:0-395 GCA_036641735.1 Oscillospiraceae bacterium | reverse complement strand
TCGCGCTGAACGTTGGTTGCGGATGGGTAGGTGTCAGCGAGAACCTTGGAGATTGCTGCGGTAAGAGTGGTCTTACCGTGGTCAACGTGACCAATGGTTCCGATGTTTACGTGAGGCTTGTTGCGCTCGAATTTGGCCTTAGCCACGGGGTCCTCCTAGGACATTCGAGTAGCTTCCGGTTGGAAACTACAGGGTTTGGATTATTTTACTGAACTCACAAGGAGCGAGATTACTCGCCCTTGTTTTTCTGGACGATCTCGTCGGCGACAGCCTTCGGGACCTCGGCGTAGCTGTCGAAAGTCATCGAGTACACAGCGCGACCTGAGGTCTTAGACCGCAGATCACCGACGTATCCGAACATCTCCGACAGGGGAACAAGGGCGCTAACGACCTTG
>JAVWEG010000171.1:0-1038 GCA_036641735.1 Oscillospiraceae bacterium | reverse complement strand
GTAATAGCCTCGTTGTTATTAATTTATTTTACAGCCCAGGAATAGCTAAGCGACGAGGGAAAGCCCGTCGCACCATAGCAGCGTGCGGTAGTGCTGCCTATTATCAGCTTATTGTTTTTAAACGTTATTCCGCCAACGGGTGTAAGCATTGAAATAAGCGCCAGCTGCTCATCGGTTTGCTTGCTTTGCTTTGTCTTTTTATCACCTTCAAGCACGGGCATATCGGCTGTATAATCGTTGTCCATACTCTGATGCTCACCGAGGTCTGCATACAGCTTGCACAGATATGTAATGTCTTTACTGCCAAAAACATTGCATTGCACACCGCGCTCTGTAAGGACAGTACGTATATCGGCAAGGCGCTTTGCAAGCTCGGTTTCGGCATTCTTATCATTCCTGCGCCATAGCTTCATAAAGATTAAAGGCTCCTTTACGCCCTCACGCGCCATACTTTTAAGCGAGGCAATTTCTTCATTTATAAGGTCAAGCTTTGCGGGATTACGCGTTTTGCGGCGAATTTTCAAAAGATGCTCAATTAGACCGTTTGTGTTCACCACGCGCGGTATAGAGATAAGCTGCCACGGCTCTTTTTCTTCTTCAAGTCCGCTTGCGATGCCATTGTAAAATTTTTCCTTCTCAGCTTCGGATAAAAGCTTTGCATCTTTGGTTTTAACATAAAGATACCCAAAGATATAATTGCTTTGCGATATGAGAAAATCGTTTTTTATTTCTGTAATATTAAGAAATTCTTGCGCTGTTTTTCGCCCTGCGGTGGCAGCAGTGCTTTGCACCTTATTCATTTTTTTCCTCCGTGTATTTATACATATATTTTTGCTGCTCGCGGTTATACCGCATAGATATCCTGATATAGTCCACAATGGATATATTGTTTTCGAGCTTCTGAACGCAGCCCATCACGGCGGCGATTAAGATTATTTCGCAGAGCATTGCTATAAAAATCTCCACTTTGAAAACCAAAATAGCCGCAAGCATAATTAAGATGCCGCCTGAGGCAAATGCAATGGTGATTATAAGCTC
>JAVWEG010000170.1:0-1107 GCA_036641735.1 Oscillospiraceae bacterium | reverse complement strand
TATCGGAGTGAAGCTTTTGCCGGAATAAATCAATGAAAAAAGGACTTTCACTTTTCACAGTGAAAGTCCTCGAAAGGCACATGGTTACTGGCTTTATGAGCCATAAATCATTATTACCTTTTATTTTTGGTGCGAGGGACGAGACTTGAACTCGCATGGTAAAACCACACGCCCCTCAAACGTGCGCGTCTGCCGATTCCGCCACCCTCGCGTATATATGTAACACCGTGTCACGTCTTGTATTTTATCATAATGATACAGTAAAAGTCAACTGGTTTTACGCAATTAATTTACTAATTAATTTTATTACATATTTATTTTTACATAACATTGCTTTGTTTGCACTGATTTGTGGTACAATAAAGGTTAGTAATAATTTAGAAAAGAGGATACATCAATGTGGTATGAAAAAGCGGTGTTTTATCAAATTTATCCATTGGGATTTTGTGGCGCTCCACGCGAGAACGATGGTGTATATGTTAACAGATTAACTAAAATAAAAAATTGGATACCTCATATTGTGAGTACAGGTGCTGATGCTGTGTATTTTTCGCCTTGCTTTGAAGCGGATACGCACGGATATGATACAAGAGATTTTGCTAAAATAGATTGTAGGCTTGGCAATAATGCAGATTTTGCCGATGTGTGCAAAGCTATGCACGAAGCAGGGCTTAAAATAGTGTTAGACGGTGTGTTTAATCACGTAGGACGCGGATTTTGGGCATTTCAAGATGTTCTCAAAAATCGAGAAAATTCGCAGTACAAAGACTGGTTTTGTATCCACTTTGACGGTAACTCCAATTATAATGATGGATTGTGGTACGAAGGCTGGGAAGGGCATTATGAGCTTGTAAAGCTTAATTTGCAAAATAATGCAGTAGTGGATTACATTTTCTCGTGTATCAGAGGCTGGGTAAAAGAATTTGATATTGACGGGCTGCGCCTTGATGTAGCATATTGTCTTGATGAAGGATTTGTGCGCCGTTTACACGATTTTGCACGAGGACTTAAAGAGGAATTTTTCTTGCTTGGCGAAATGCTTCACGGTGACTATAATCGTATGGTAAATGATGCTATGCTGGATAGCTGCACCAATTATGAATGTTA
>JAVWEG010000169.1:0-1120 GCA_036641735.1 Oscillospiraceae bacterium | reverse complement strand
GCGCACTGTAGAATGTCAAATAGTGCCAAATGGCAAAGAAGATTTATTTGACGGCAGCTCCGCTATACATTCAGTGGCAATTGCTCAAAATGCCCTTCGTTCTATAAACGAAAAGTGTATTGTATATTTTTAAACCCATTTAACAGCATTTGATTTTATGTTACAATGACAGCATTATAAGGTGCGAGGAGATAAAATGAAGACAAGAAAACCTCTGAAAAAGAAAATGCAGTCTTTAGTGCTTTCTGATGCTGTGGTGGTGCTGGCTATCGTGATATGCGCTTTGTTTTTCATATCCACTGAATACAAGCGAAGTGTGCGTACAGAAACGCGCAATGTATTTGAAGTAAGCTTTTCCAATATTGACAACACCTTGCATTTTATAGATAATATCGCTTTTAACACTATAAACGACAAGGAAATAACAAATGCCCTATTGGAAATATCCCGAGGAGGCTCAGGTAAATATGAAACCGTAGATGCTCTTTACTATCAGCTTATTACGCGCTCGCTTGTGGCAAACGATGCTGTTAACATCAGCGTATTGGATAAATTTAATACTCAATATTCCTCGGGCAGCCTTACGGAAAACTTTACCGAAAAAGAAAAATCGGATATCTCAGAGCTTTTGCGCAGTACCACACGTTCATCTCCTCCTGTGTGGTATTTGCGCGAATCCTCACGCGAAATGGTATATCTGCGGTATATCTATGCTTCCCCTTACGGCGAGCAAAATCCTGCCGGCATACTTACTATCAGCACCGATATGCGCAAGCTGTTAGTACAAAATACCGACGGCAGCTTAAAAAACGGAAATTTGGCTATAGCGTATAACGGCAATATACTGTATTTACATAATGAAAACGCAAAAAATAGCGATGATTTTATAAATCTTATTAAAAGCGGTAACGGCTCTGCGAGCAATACGTTTTTTCTTAAAAAAGCATCTGCCTTTGACAAGGTGGAATATTTTGGCTACGAAAAGCTACACAATATATTGCCTGCTGTAAATCCCGCTATGCTCACCGCAATATTGCTGATAATATTAATATGTGCCGTAACCTTTGGCTCTACAGCGCGCCTTGTACACAGTATAACAGCACCTATTGAATATTTAAGC
>JAVWEG010000168.1:0-1282 GCA_036641735.1 Oscillospiraceae bacterium | reverse complement strand
GTCAAAATTAAAAACAAATATCCGAAAAACAGCTAAAATTGAGCAAATTCTTTTAAAATGCAATGAATTATGTTATAATAACCTCACGGTGTTACCAAAATCGAAGATTTTGACACCTGAGAGAACATTGAAACATAGCAATCCCTCACGGGCTTGCTGTGGCGCAGCAAAGCTGCGGTTATGCTATAATAACCTCAAAGGTGGCTATCGCCACAGCGCTTCGCGCTTACAAGGCTTGCGCCTTGACTTTGAGAACATTGAAACACTGAAGTGTTATAATAACCTCACGGTGTTACCAAAATCAAAGATTTTGACACCTGAGAGGGCATTGAAGCATAGCAATTCTTCACGGGATTGCTGCAAACGCTAAATTTGCAGCTTTGGTTCATACAAACGCACAAGTTTATTAATTAAATTATGGATAAAATGAAAATTGCATTGCAAAATCATTTATTACAGCACGTGAGTATAGGCGCGTAAAATGCAGGGAAGGCGGGTGTTGTTGTGTCTTGCTTAAAAACTATTTTAGTGGTTGATGATAACTCTGTAAACAGAACAATTCTCCTTAAAATATTGTCTCAAGAATATAATGTTATCGAGGCAAAGAACGGCGAAATTGCGCTACAATTGCTTGATGAGCATTTTGATAGTATTAATGCTGTTTTATTGGATATTGTTATGCCTGTAATGAATGGATATGACGTTTTAAAGTCTATTCAAAATACAGAAAGATATAATAACTTACCAATAGTAGTGATAACCGCGGACAGTAATATTGATAGCGAAATAAAAGCCTTAACGCTTGGCGCGTGGGATTTTGTAACAAAGCCCTATAACTCTGAAATTATTAAATTCAGACTGAAAAATGCAATAGAGCGTAGCGGATTATCTGCGTTTAACAAGATAAAATATTTACTGGAATATGATGCTTTAACAGGCATATTTAATAAGACGAAATTTTTTGACGCAACTCGCAAAATGATTGATGCGAATTGTGACGAAAGTTTTGTCTTTCTTCGTTTTGATGTGGACCGTTTTCAATTAATAAATTCATTTTTTGGAGTTGATGAAGGAGATAATTTATTAAAGTATATTGCTGCACGAATGAAAGAAGATGCTAAATTATACAATTTAGTTACTTATGGAAGAATTGAATCTGATATTTTTGCGTTTTGCGTACCATATGAAAAAACAGCCATAGAAAATATGGTGCAGCAGGCGAAAAAAACACTTGCAAAATACAATCTCAATTACGATATTGTACCGTCTATCGGGATTTATT
>JAVWEG010000167.1:0-1287 GCA_036641735.1 Oscillospiraceae bacterium | reverse complement strand
CTATACAAAAAATTCGCCTTGAAGACAGGCTTGTAATTCGCGTTGACGTAACACCTGAATGTATGGAATGGGAAATACCGAAATTGTCGCTTCAGCCAATAGTGGAAAACTCTATAAAGGCAGGGGCAGAGCGCAGTATGAAAGCGTGTAATATCATAGTAAAAGCGCGCATTATACATAATAGATTAGTGGTGAGCATCTACGATAACGGCTGTGGCATAAGCAAGGAGCGCCTTGCGATTATCCGAAATTCCAACTGTGCAAACGGCAATAGCATAGGGCTTGAAAATATAAGACAGCGCGTACAGGCCTTATGCAAAGACGGCGGCGATATGCGCATATATTCAAAGCTTGGCGCAGGCACTGTGGTAAAGCTTATAATACCAAAACGAAGGGAGACTTTTGATGATTTATAAGGCATTGATTGTAGATGATGAAAGCATCATTCGTAATGGCATTTTGGGTATGCCTGTATGGAATGAGCTTAATATATCTCCCGTTGGCGCCGCTACAGGTACTCAGGGCTTGCATTTAATATGTCAAGAGCATTTTGACCTTGTAATTACCGATATCCGTATGCCTGAAATGGACGGGCTTGAGCTTATAAGCAAAGCTCGAGAATTTGACAAAGCTTTACCTTTTGTGGTTTTATCGGGCCACGATTCTTTTGATTATGCGCAAACCGCTATGCGATACGGAGTAAAGGATTATTTACTGAAGCCCATAGCGCCAAACGAGCTTAGCCGTGTGATAAAAAACATAATTGCAGAATGTGAAGAAGCAAAGCGAAAGCAAAACAAGGAAGAAATTATAAAGCATCAGCAGGAACAGCTTGCTGATACCGCCCTTGAGCGAAGAATGCGTGATTTATTATTGCATATAGACAGAGCCACCGATTTTAGTGCGGATAACTTTGATATTCAGCAGAGCTTTGATGTATTGCTTTATCTTATACAAGCCGAGGGCAAGGACGAAAGCTTTAATGCAGTAGCTACTATTTCAAATTTGATACGCGCAATACGTTCCTCTACCGATATAAGCGCCGACGACAATTTGATAACATTTACATTTATGGACAGCCTAATCTTATTAATTCCGCCAAACAGTAATGCTGCACAAAAAGCCTTGCTTACACTGCAGTCTGCCTTGCACGATAACGATTGCAGAATATCTGTAGCTGTTACGGGGCCTTGCGCAGTGGAAAATATTTCGCAGCTATATGCAAAAGCCCTTAATTTAATAGATTATAAATTTTATTACGATGAATTTTGTTTGCTAACAGCCGAG
>JAVWEG010000166.1:0-1301 GCA_036641735.1 Oscillospiraceae bacterium | reverse complement strand
AAATATGATAAAGAGAAAAGATGCAGCATTTAGTATGGATACTATTTCATATGATGATGCCGAAGTATATGAAATGCTTTCTCGAGGTGAGACAGAGGGCATATTTCAGCTTGAATCCAGTGGTATGAAACAGGTGATTGTAGGGCTGGTGCCGCGTGATATTGAAGATATAATAGCGATTATATCGCTGTATCGTCCGGGACCAATGGATTCTATACCTACTTATATTGCCAACAGACATAACCCAAAAGCTATAACGTACAAACATAAAAGCCTTGAAAACATTCTTGGAGTTACCAGTGGATGTATAGTGTACCAAGAGCAAGTTATGCAGATATGCAGAGAGCTTGCAGGGTTTTCATATGGGCAGGCAGACCTTGTACGCCGTGCAATGAGCAAAAAAAAGCACGATGTAATGGAAAAAGAACGCAAAAATTTTGTGTATGGCAACACGGAAAAAGGACACGAATGTTCGGGCTGTCTTGCAAATGGAATATCTGAGGATATTGCAAACTCGATTTATGATGAAATGACAAGCTTTGCTTCATATGCGTTTAATAAATCTCACGCTGCGGCATATGCTGTAGTGGCATATCAAACAGCATTTCTTAAATGCCATCATGAGCAGCAATATTTAGCGGCATTGCTTACAAGTGTACTTGACAACACTGACAAGGTGATAGAGTATACTACAGAATGTCAAAGGCTGAGAATACTGGTACTTCCGCCCGATATTAATAAAAGTGAGGCAGGGTTTACAGTAGAGGGAGTAGATATACGCTTTGGCTTATTAGCACTAAAAAATGTAGGACGTAATTTGATAGCTACAGTGGTGCAAAGGCGAGGAGATACTCCATACAAAGGGTTGTATGATTTTTGTCGGCGGATGAATGGCACGGAAATAAACAGGCGAGCTGTAGATAGTATGATAAAGGGTGGTGCTTTTGATGCTTTTGGGCTTACACGACATAGTATGGCTGATGCACTTGAGGGCATACTAAAAAGTGTAGAGACCAGCGCTCGTAAAAATCTTGCTGGACAGATAGATTTGTTTGGCGCAAGCGGTGACGGTGATGTATATAAAATAGATGAAAAAGCAGAATATCCATATGATGTAATGCTCTCTATGGAAAAAGAAGTTAGCGGACTTTTTTTGTCGGGACACCCACTACGCCAGTATTTTGCAGTAATAGATAAAATCGCTCAGGCGACCAACCAGCATCTCTTCGCCCAGTAATCTCAACACCAGGTAACAAAACAGGTACTGCCCTACAAACAGCCCAATCAAAGCAGGCCAGGTC
>JAVWEG010000165.1:0-1303 GCA_036641735.1 Oscillospiraceae bacterium | reverse complement strand
GCTACGTCCTGCTGCACTTCTACATATCCGTTTTTACGTATTCCTGTAAAATAATCTTTTATCTCACGCACTATTGCAATGTAACTGGGGCTTGGCAATAAGGAATCGTTTAATATATCACTTTTAGGCGCTTTAAACAGTGAATATGCGTTATTGTTTTCAAAATATTTTTGCGTTTGTTTAAAGGTATCTGTGTTGAAAAAATCGGCTACCGCAGTACTTGTTGTCATTGTTGTAGCTGAATACACAAAATCGTTGCTGTCGTTATATAAGCACACACGGGAATTACCGTCTTTTTTAAAATTGTACGAATTTAAAAGCTTTATTATCTCGTTTGATACTAACGGCTCGTTTATAAAATAATTTGTATCTTTATCTTTTGGTATTGCGTTAAAATAATTAACCACCGTGGGATTAGCCGCTATTTGCAATGCCGTTTTATCCATATTATAAATTAGAGTATTCATTTGCCCCGCACTTTTATTTGCCAATGCCTCAAAATCCGCTATCATTCGCTTAGAAATATTGTTCACCAAATAATAGTAAAACAAGCCCATAACCAATACTGTGATTATAAGAAAAATCAAAACATTGTAAAAAATCAGCTTTGTTTGAAATTTGGCTTTTTTCATATTCCTGTATTTTGTGACGGCGCTTTACTTATCCTTTTACCGCGCCCGACGTCATACCCTCCACAATATATTTTTGCAAGCATAAATATAATACCACAACCGGAAGAATTGTGATAGTAAGTGCAGCAAAAACATATTGCCAATTGCGCGCATACAGCCCGTAAAAATTGAACACCATCATAGGTATTGTAGTGCGCTTAGAGCTGCTCATAAGGTAAAGCGGCACTTGAAAGTTATTCCATACACCGATTGCCGCTATTATAAGATTAGTGATAGTTACGGGCTTCATAATAGGCAGTAAAATGCGAAACACAAGCGTTAAAGGGCCTGCCCCATCGATAAGAGCTGCCTCATCTATCTCTCTTGGCACACCTGTAACGAAGCTTGAAAACGTGATAATGGCAAACGGTAAATTAATAGCCACAAATACCAATATTACGCCAAGATAGCTTCCGTTTAAATTCAGCTTCATCATAAGCGCATACGTAGTTACCATTTGCATAGTTGCCGTAAGCCCGAATAAATAGTAATAATATAGAGCTTTCGCTTTTTTATCGCGTCTGCGAGACACCACAATACCCGTCATCGCACCGCATACCAGTATTAATATTACAGAGCCTACAGTAACGATAGTGCTGTTTATATATCCGCGCAATATTGCGCCTGTTTCC
>JAVWEG010000164.1:0-1319 GCA_036641735.1 Oscillospiraceae bacterium | reverse complement strand
AGCGCAAAAGGCAGAGCAGGAGAGGCTGCGCCAAGAGCAGCTGGCTATTATCGCAAAGCGTGAGCAGGAGAAGCTGGAGGCGCTGAGCAAGCGCAAGCAAGAGCAGCTTGATGCGATAAAAGCGCATAAAGAGGAGCAGCTTGCATATATAAATGGGCAAAAGGAGCAGCAGCTTGGCACTACCAAGAGTAAATATGATGAGCTATTGGCATACCTTGATAAATCGTACGGTGAGGGCAATGAGCGGCTTACAAACGAAAAAACGAGCAATCTACAAGGCGGCTTTGTGCAAAATGAAATAGCGAAGCGCGATATGGCGCAGATGAATGCCGCGGTCGGCAATACTGGCGGCCTGTCTGAAAGCTCTATAATAGGGCAAAACACAGCGTATCAGGCAGCGCGCAATAGCTCTGAGGAGCATTACGGCAATCTGCTGAAAGACCTGCTAATGCAGACGGACGAGGCTAAGACAAACGCAAAAACAGGCTATACAGACCAGGCTAATAGTATAGAGCAAAAGATATCGGATGCGCTGATGAACCTTAATAATCAAGCGAGCCAAAATATAAGCAATGTGGAAAACCAAACCTTCGATAATATGTATGATGTGAAAAACAGCACCTTCGACCTCACCTACGATGCGAATAATGCCTATTCCAATACGCTCAATCAGATACAAAGCGAATATGCAAAGCAGGCGGCGGCACAGCAAGCGGCACAAGCGGCGGCGGCGAAGAGGGCAAGCACACCGGCAAAGGTAAATACATCGCAAAAGCAAGGAGCGGACACAAGCAACGCAATTTATGGCAGAGCAAAGAAAATGATAGTAAGTGGAAGCTCAAAGGATGAAGTGGTGGACTATCTACTCACGCAATCGGGGCAAAGCGATGAAGAAATAGCCGAGATATTAGCTTCTCTTGGATATAGGGGGTAAGACGTATGTCGCAAAGCACTCTTGAGCTTATAAAAAAGCGTCGGGCTATGCTACAAGCGAGCAATGCCGCCGATATCGAGCAGCCTAATGTAAGCCGAGGCACAAACGTAGACTTTGTAAAAGAGCGTAGGGCAAGGCTGGATAATGAACGCAATGCACAGGCACAGCACGAGCAGCTAATAAGCAATATGCGCGCTGAAAATATGGAGCGTTACAAAAAAGAGCAGGAGCAAAAAACAGCCGCCCCACAGCAAAGCAGTGAAGCGCGCATTAAAAACAAGCTGGATGCCGTGCTGCAAAGCAATACAGCCCCACAGCCAACGGCAAGCCGCTATACAGCAGGGGGCATAGCACAGGAGCGCGCGCGGATGCTGGCAGACGGCTA
>JAVWEG010000163.1:0-1358 GCA_036641735.1 Oscillospiraceae bacterium | reverse complement strand
GCCGCCTGTTCTTTTGGCACGGGTAAGCACAAAATGCAGCTCGTCTGCGCCCTGCGCCAAAGTAAATGCGTTTTCTCCCACGGAAAGCTCTACCAGTACACCAAATTCGCCATTTGTACTGCCGCGCTTTACTTCGTTGCCATTAATAGTAAGCGGTGCAGACGGATTAGACGTACCCATAATAAAGCAAGTATCTGTATATAGCTTATCCGTAGTATCTACAGGATATGCCAAGCTAAGCTCTGCTTTAGGAGTGTAGCTTAAAGGCAATGCCTCTTGCACCTCGTTAAACAATGCAGCGTACATAGATACAGCGCTGATATCCTTTACAATGCTTTGATATTCGCCAAATACAAGGCCCCTAAATCCGTCTTGCCTCATTAATTTTGCCGCGCCCACAAAAGTAGATGCCGCATTTACTGCGCTTATTTTGCTGTCGCCGGCTACCTCGTCATAGCTGCCAAATTCACCTGTGCCTTGCGTGTAGCTGTATACGCCTGATATAGTATATGCTTTACAAAGCGCGTCTGCACGCTCTTTAGTAATATTTTCAGGCGCAAAATATACCATAACACCTATTTTGCTTTTAGATGCTTCATTGCACAAATATTTTAATGGATCCCATTTATTTAAAAATTTATCAAAGCTTTTAATGCTTTTTGCCGCATTTGTACTACCCTTGCGATAATAAAGCTCGTCTTCTCCCTTACCGCCCTCATACATAATAGCATCAAATCCGTGCTGTGCAGCAAAATCTACGGCTTTTTTAAATGCCTGTTTTTGGCTGTCTATTGTGGCATCGCCTTGTGTATCCAGCACTCCGCCCGACAAAGTAAACACTTTAACAGCCCCTGCAAAGGTGACAGGAGCTGATGTTTCCTGCGCATTATCTTTATTTGGTAAAATATTTATTGGCTTTTTGGCAAAAATTATTATCATAGCAATTGCAAGCGCGGCAAATGCCAAAATCATAAGTACAATAGCCCCTGCGTGAGATTTTTTTCTTTTCATAATTTTCCCCCGTATTAAAATAATTATTTAATTATATAAATAGCCGTTACCGTTTTTGCGTGTTTCGAAGGTCACAAGCGGTGTCAAAATCTTCGATTTTGGTAACACCGTGTGGTTATTATAACACCTCAGTGTTTCAATGTTCTAAAAGTGCAAAGCTATGCTTTGCAAGGCGCGAAGCGCTGTGGCGATAGCCACCTTTTAGGTTATTATAACATAACCGCAGCTTTAGCTGCGCTACAACAAAAGCGATATTTCGCTTTTGAATGGTTCAATGTTCTCAAAGACAAGGCGCAAGCCTTGTGAGCGCGAAGCGCTGTGGCTGTAAGCCACCTTTTAGGTTATTA
>JAVWEG010000162.1:0-1395 GCA_036641735.1 Oscillospiraceae bacterium | reverse complement strand
CCGTCTAAAGCAATTAAACTGCCTTTGTGAAAGTATTTACACACAAACTCTGCCGTTTGCCGCCACGCAACTATATTGATGAAATCGCAAGCACGTTCCTCGCCTGCCTTAGCATAGCTGCGGTCACACGCGATAGAAAACGAGCATACCACAATGCCGCTCTGTGTTGTTTTCAGCTCCGGGTCAGCCGTCAAACGCCCCATAAGGGCAACTGTATTTAACATATTTATACCTCACCGTTACTTTTTAATATACTCAATACCGTGTTTAGTTTTTTACGCAATATTTCGTTTTCGTAATTTAAAACACAGGAATTGCATTTGTTATCAGCCTTATCTTTTTCAATTAATATCGGTTCTGTTTTTTCGTCTGGCACTTTTTGTGAAATAGAGTTTATTAGTTTTCTGTAATCCTCATAGGTTTTACATTTTCTTATCCTATTTACCGTAGATGCTCCGCGATTTGTATACTCCGCAATTTCTGCTGTGGATAAATCAGTATCAATTAAACGCTTAACACACTTAAAGTCCTGCTCTAATATGTTTTTCATATTACTCCTCTTTCAATCTATATTTTTTGCAGATTTCATTATCTGCTTTTATTCCATATACGTGATACTTGCTGTCAAATTCCTTTTGCGGCATACTATGCGCTAGATTGTGATGTTTGCCGCAAAGCGCCATTACCGCCACGCCCTTGTGTATTATTTCGTTTCTGTCGCGCCCCATTCCTACTCGCTCGGTGTGATGCAGCTGTACCATATACTTTCCGTGCGCGCCGCATATGCAGCAAGTCTTGTTCATAAGGCAGGCATACAGATAGCGGCTCACATCCGGCGCACGGTTTATAAGATTGTCCGACGTTGGTATCTCTTTTTCAATGCAAAAATCTATGAGGAAGCTCAAAAATGCTCTTGCCGTTGTCATATCCACACTTACAAGTGAAAAGTATTCGCACCCTGTATCGGCTATAAATTGATACTTTAATACCGCTTTTGCTTCGTCCGGCAAATATCCCGTATATTCTGCAATATCGCTTATGGTAGCGTAAATATGCTTGCGCTGTTCGCTGCTTATGGTTCGCCCGTCCACAAGCCGTATCTCACACTCGTTTATGCCTTGCTTTTGCAATATATAATCGTTGGAGAATGGGGCAATGATAGTAAGAGTTTCACCGTCATACGCGCTGATATATCCCTCAATAGTCATTGCGTTACTCCTTGCCATAATCTTCTTATCCGAAAATTTTATTTATCACTTCAAAAAAAACTGTTTCATCAACTTTGTCACTGTTAGCCGCTAAAGCTTTGATGACTTCATCAAAGTAAGCACTATCCACGCCAGCAAGTTGGTCTTTCAAAACCTCGGTGTCCGATAAATCGAGTTGATTAAGTTG
>JAVWEG010000161.1:0-1406 GCA_036641735.1 Oscillospiraceae bacterium | reverse complement strand
TCTGTGCCGTCATAGTCTGCAAATATCGCTGTATAGCTATTTGTGCTATATGTTGCAGTGTATGTTACATCTTTTGCAGGCATTGTTTTATCTACCGCAGGTGTCCAGCCTGTAAATGTGTATCCATTGCGTACAGGAGTTTTTGGTTCTGTTATTGCTGCGCCAAATGCTATTGTATCCTTTTGCAGTTCTGTGCCGTCATAGTCTGCGAATATCGCTGTATAGCTATTTATGCTATATGTTGCAGTGTATTTTACGTCTTTTGCTGGCATTGTTTTATCTATGCTTGGTGTCCAGCCTGTAAAGGTGTATCCCACTCGTGTTGGGCTACTTGGCACTGTGATGGCTGCACCAAAATCTAATGTGTCTTTTTGTAATTCCTTACCGTCAAAATCCATAAACTTTACTTCATATTTCGGAGTTGCCACTGCCTTTACATTAACGATTTTTTCAGATTTAATATCCGCATTACCTGTTACGTCTTTAATGCCTGTATTAGTGGCAACTACGGTAACAGGTGTACTTTGTCCGCTTTTAAGTGCCTGTACCTTTGCAAGGTCTGTGTCGCTTATTGTGCATAGCACAGCCTTGTTAAGGCTGTCTGTAGCTGCGGCGTTTACAATCGTGCAGACATCTTGTTTAGATGCTCTTTGTGCATCGTATTCAGACATTTCGCCGTCCTGCGCAGTAACTGTCGGCTTACCTATATCGTCCATCACTACATCGCATACAGTTTCGATCCCTGCACTGCTCAACCCTTTAAATGTGTATGTACCGTTTGTTTCTGCCTTATACACCTTTTTTGTGCCGTTTGTCGGCCAACGCACATCACCTACGCGAACTGTAGTGCCGTCCGGTAAATCTATTTGTGCTATATACCCTGTGGATGCACTTCTTGGCAGCAGCTTCGCGCTCGCGCTTATGTTTATATTGCGCGCATACTCTCCGCTTATATCCGTGACGTTATGGTCAAAACTGATAGCATCTTCAAGAAACAGCATTTTCGCGGTTGCCGGTGCGCCCCAGGGCATACCTTTCGGCGCATTTTTACGGGCGCAAGCAAACATAATAGACTTTAAATTAGTACACACGTTAAATGCACCTGCACCTATAGCCGTAACGCTCTTTGGTATATCTATATTTTTAAGCTTACTGCAATACTCAAACGCACCATTTCCAATACTCGTAACGTTTTCCGGTATGTTTATAGACGAAAGGCTACTGCATCCGCTAAATGCACCGTCGCCAATGCTTGTAACACTTTTCGGTATGTCAATATCGGTTAAAGAATAGCAAGAGCTAAAAACCGATTTTCCTATTGATGTTATGCCTTCTTCAATAGTAACTTTAGTCACTTTACTATTATAAAACGATGTATCACCAATGGTTTCTACCTGATAAGGCAC
>JAVWEG010000160.1:0-1421 GCA_036641735.1 Oscillospiraceae bacterium | reverse complement strand
CAGGCATACGCATTGCAGAGCTTGATTTTGATATACTGCTACAAGAAATAGCGCAGTATATCAGCGAATAAAGGGGGTGCTTTGGTAATGGAAATGGATATGGAGAAGCTCCAAGTTATACAAGATATGGCAAAGAATGTTTCAGCTGTAGCTACAGACCAATTTGCCGATGCACAGACAGCCACAGCCGACTTTATAGAATATGACAAGCTGCGCAGTATGAACGAGCAGGAGGCTACGGCAACTAATCAGCAAAGAAAAGAAACCCTGCGCGAGAAGGTTATCAGTATGATGAGCCTTGATCAGGTATCGGCACAAAAGCTTGCTATGCTTGGCTACCAAGAAGAGCTGAGCGCGGTGCAAGCGCAGCAGGCAGCACTGCAAACGGATGCCGAGCGCAGCGGACTAGACAAGGTGGCGAAGGACTTTACAGGCAAGAAAAGATCGGCTGCAAAGCAGAAGATTGCGAAAACCCAAAAGCTGCGCAGGAGCATTATGCAAAGGCAAGCCGATGAAAGGCTAGGGCAGGACGAGCGCTCTTATGCTATCGCCGAGAACGACACCGAGCAGCTGGAGCAGGGCAAAAACAGCGGAGCTATGCTACAGCGGTTTTGCAATAAATGCCTTATTGGCTCTGAAGAAAACAGACGTAGGGAATTTCCCATTCGGAAATACGTGGGCTGTAATACCGAAGAGGTAAGCATACCCACCGAGAATGGCACGCTTAAGGGAGTGCTACATAAGCCAAGATCAAGAGCCACAGGCAAGGTAGTAGTGTTTTTTAGCGGCAATACCGCCAGTACATTATCACAATCTGAAATCCCTGCCAAGACGCATTTAACAAACGGTGCGAGCGTGCTGTGTATGGATTACCGTGGCTTTGGCAAGAGCATTAGCACCGATAAGCAGGGTAAACCCGATGAAAAGCTGGTAGAGGACGGTATGTATAAAGACAGTATGGCAATGTACAATTATGCCAAGGAAAACCTAGCCAAAAGCCCAAGCGATATTATTTTGCACGGTTATTCATTGGGCGGCTCGATGGCATCGCGCGTGGCGGCACAGGTGTCGCTTGACAATGCACACAAGCAAAAGGATACAAAGGTAAAAGAGAGCGAGCGCTTAGGCGGCTTAATCCTACAAAGCCCTATCAATTCAGCTTACGACGCGGCCAGGCTAACTATCAGCACCCACGAAAAGTTTCGTGATAACAAGACTAACTGGAGCGTAAATGCGCTGGCGAAGCTTTTGGAACATTCCTCGGGCAAGTTTAACACCGAGGCGCATATGCAAACGGTGGCTAAATACGACCCGAACATACCTGTATTGTTCCTTAGCGGCAGCAGCAAAATGCACGATGACGACGAAGACGAGCTTGTTGAAGGCGACTTCTTATCGCTGGAGCATACTAAGGTGGATCA
>JAVWEG010000159.1:0-1539 GCA_036641735.1 Oscillospiraceae bacterium | reverse complement strand
CTGTAGCAATCTTATTGGTATCTATAAATAAATCGTTATATTCTCCTTTTTGCTCCACATAAACAGGCACGTTTATTTTGTTGCCGTTTTCGTCTGTTAGCGCTGTTATGATTAAAAAGTAATTACTTTGCCTTGCTGTATCCGATGAGGTTTTTGTGCCGCGATATACCGCAAGTGGATTGTCTAGGCTATCAATTACGCGCATAAATAAGTCTTTTCCCAGTCCGTGCCAATTTTGATTAGCTTTTATCCGGTATCCATTTGCCTGTGCCTCTTGCTCTGTCCATATATTCTGCCGCAAATGGCTTGCATTCATTAGCATTGGCAAGTTTTGCACACCGTGGTCGATTAGCGTTTGTGGGGTAAAGTCACGTAATTTTACTTCTTGACGATAATTTTTGTCATTGAGCGCACTGTCTATCTCCAGTCCTGCGTTTTGGCTTATATGATACTGCGCCCCACTCGCCGCCGTCTTGCCCTTTGCATCTTTAAATGCCTTTTCGTAGAGCTTGCTTATTTTTAGCAGGCTCTTTTCTTCTGCCGTGCCTTTAAAGCGCACTAAAAGGTCTTTTATCCAGCTTTGAATATGGCTAAATAGGCCTTTGTCCGTTTCGGCAAGGCGTGTTATGGTACGCTCGTCTTTTAAAAAGTTTTCGGCAAACTTTGCCACTATCTCACGCTCTATGCCACGCTCGTCTAGCTCCTTGCCATTTTGTGCGTATTCCGTGCGTATTTTATCCTTATATTCGTTTAAAGACAGCCCCATTTCCGATATTTCGTTGTGCAGCTTGTCGCTATCCAGTACCGCGCTTGCAAAGTCGTTGTACAGTCCGCTCGCCTCGGTAAAATGCGTTAGCTCGTGTACAAATGTGTCTTTTATCGGTGTTTTGCTATTAACATTGATGTAGATAGTTCCATTTTCGTACTTGCCATTTATGTTCGCGTTAGTGTCGTTCATAAAGCGAATGGGCACACTGAGCTTTGCCGACAGCTCCACTATTTTGTCCTGCTCTGCCCTATTGTGCAGCCCTGCGCTCTGAGCGCTGTACACGGTGCCGTTATTCTCGTCTATTCGCTGCCGCTCGTCCCACTGCGGCGCACGATAAATATTTTCACTAGCACCCACGATATCACCGTTGACATCGTGAGTGGGCTGTGGTATATTGAGGTTAGAGCCTAAGCTTTTTACGGGGTGTAGCATTGATTTATCAATGGAGCTCCGAGCTGACGGCTCTATTTTTATGCCATCAATTATGCCTGCCATTTCACTGCTAATGGTATGCCCATAATACTTTTGCCCCATATCTGTAGCTCTTACCCGTATATGCGCAACATAATCCTCGCCGCCGATAGAGATTGGGCTGTCATAATATGTATATTCATTTATATTTTGTTTGTCTTTTGTATACGGCGCACTCGCTACATATTCTGCATTTTCGATAAGCTCGGGTACGTGAAATGCGCTTGCGTATTTGGTGGGCAAAAGATTTCCGCTCAGCAGCTTGTCCATACCTTGTCTTGATATGCCTATCACCTTTT
>JAVWEG010000158.1:0-1542 GCA_036641735.1 Oscillospiraceae bacterium | reverse complement strand
AACAAATTGGTTTTAACGGCTTTTTCGGCAAAAACGGAGATTAATAAAAGAAGTTGACAGGAAAGAGGTAAAAATTATGTTCGTATTTATAACAGGCGGAACAAGGGGTATAGGCAAGGCAATTGTAGAGAGATTTGCAAAAGAAGGACATACCGTTATTTACACCTATCAAACACACGACGATTTAGCATTAATTGAGGACGAGCTTTACAAAAACATTCACGGATACAAATGCGATATGAAGGACTATAATGCTTGCGTAAATTTAGCAAACAAAGTGCTTAGCGAATATGGAAGAATAGATGTACTCGTAAATAATGCAGGCATCACAAGAGATAAAACTTTTGCAAAAATGACAAAGGAGCAATGGGACGAAGTAATGCAGGTGAATTTGCTATCTGTATTCAATTTTACTCAGATATTCTACAATAAAATGCGTGATCAGGACTATGGGCGTATTATTAGTATGGCATCTGTTATCGGGCAAAAAGGCGGATTTGGGCAAACAAATTACGCGGCATCAAAAGCCGGAATAATTGGTTTTACTAAAGCACTTGCCCTTGAAGCGGCAAGTAAAAATATTACTGTCAATGCTATTGCGCCGGGATTTACAAGTACAGAAATGGTAGCGGCAATGCCTCCGGAAGTGCTTGCCAAAATAGAGGCAACTATACCTCAAAAGCGTTTATGCACACCTATGGAAATAGCTGAAATTGTATATTTCCTTACAACCGATGCTGCGTCATACATTACAGGACAAGTAATGAATATGAACGGCGGACTATATTTATAATAAGGAGTATTTATGGAGAAGATTTATGTAGTGGGCGGCGCACAAACAGATTTTAAACGCAATTGGCTTAAAGAGGGCAAAGACTTTATCGATATGTTAAAGGAAACGGTGAAATCCACTCTTGAACAAGCAGGACTAACAAGAGACGAAGTAATTGCCCTTAATAAAGAAAATAAAATAGCCTGTTTTGTAGGCAATTTCATAGGCGAAAAATATATTAATCAAGGGCATCTTGGGGCGCTGCTAACACAAGTGGACTCTATGTTTTATGGTATGCCCTCTGCACGATACGAAGCCGCTTGTGCTTCAGGCTCTGTGGCATTAGATGCTGCTATGGCAAAGCTGCACGCAGGTGATTACGAAGTGGCACTTGTGTTTGGCTTCGAGATGATGAAAACAGTTTCTCCTAAAGTGGGCGGAGACTTTTTAGGACACGCAGCTTTTTACAGCAGTGAAGCTAAAGATATTGAATTTCCGTTTCCTAAATTATTTGCGAGGTTAGCGGACGAAACCATTGCCAAATATTCTATTGATGAAACAAGATATTTGAACGCGCTTGCTGATATTTCGGTGAAAAATTATGCAAATGGTAAGCGTAATCCAAATGCGCAAACGCGTGAATGGGAAATGAGCAGCGAAAAGGCTCGTGCGCGTGGCAGTGAAAGCAATATGATTATCGGCGGAAAGCTTGCAATATCAGATTGTTCGCAGATAACAGATGGCGCTGTTGGAGTAGTGCTGGTTAGTGA
>JAVWEG010000157.1:0-1845 GCA_036641735.1 Oscillospiraceae bacterium | reverse complement strand
TACCCACAGTGTACTTGGCATATATGCAGCAGAGCCTATCGCCGATATTGTGGCAAGCTGCACCACTTTAATACTATTTTTAACGCAATATAAAAAGCTATTACCAAAGGAAAACAAATAATACTATACATAATGCCAAAATTTGATATGATTTTTACATCAAAACGGCAATATTGTACATTGCAAAATATTCACACTTGCGTTAAAATAGGGTATATGTTTTTATGAAAAGCAAGGAGATTATATGCAAATAGGGCTTGATATCGGCTCCACCACAATAAAATGCGCTGTATTAAGCGATAATGGTGAGCTTATTTATAAGGCGTACGAACGCCATTTTTCCCATATAGTAGAAAAGGCTATCGAGCTTGTGAAACGCATAGACAGTGATGTGTGTCACGGCGAAGCCTCTCGCTTTGCAATATCCGGCTCTGCCGGTATGGGGCTTAGTGAAAGCTGCAAAGTACCTTTTGTACAAGAAGTATTTGCCACACGCATAGCGGCGCGCAAATATGTACCGCAAGCTGACGTAATAGTGGAGCTTGGCGGTGAAGATGCAAAAATTTTGTTCCTTACAGGCGGCACAGAAGTGAGAATGAATGGTAGCTGTGCGGGCGGTACAGGTGCATTTATAGACCAAATGGCAACCTTGCTGAAATTATCTCCAAGTGAGATGAACGAAGCTGCCGCCACCGCGGAAAAAACTTATACCATTGCCTCTCGATGCGGAGTATTTGCCAAAAGCGATATACAGCCGCTTGTTAATCAAGGCGCAAAATTAAGCGATGTATCTGCAAGTATCTTTAAAGCTGTAGTAAGCCAAACTATTGCCGGCCTTGCACAAGGCAGACCGATAAGCGGCAATATTGTATATCTTGGCGGTCCGCTCACTTTTATGAGCGAGCTGCGCCGCAGCTTTGATAAATCGCTTAAATGTGAGGGGCTATGCCCTGAAAACAGCTTGTATTTTGTGGCGCTCGGCGCTGCATTGTACGCAGAAGAAGCTTTTACTCTAAGCGCTGTAATAGACAAGCTGCAAGCTTACAGTGCAGGTGCAAGCTATGCCTTTAATGCTCCTTTGTTTACAAACAGCCTTGAATACGATGAATTTGCCAAGCGCCACGCCAAAGCAAGTGTACCACGCGGCGATTTATCCACATTTACAGGCGGTATGCATATAGGCATTGATGCAGGCTCTACCACGGTAAAATCGGCTGTAATAGGCGATGACGACACCTTGCTTTACACTACCTATCAGCCAAACAGCGGTAATCCTATTCCGCTTATTCGTGAGCTTTTGCTGGATATATATAATGTAAATCCTAATATAAATATAGTATCCGTTACAGCCACAGGCTATGGCGAGGATATTGTGCGCACGGCATTTGGGGTAGATTACGGCATAGTGGAAACTGTGGCGCATTTTACCGCGGCAAAGCATTTTATGCCGAATGTAGATTTTGTTATTGACATCGGCGGACAGGATATGAAATGCTTCAAAATAGAAAATGGCGCTATTGCAAATATATTTTTAAACGAAGCTTGTTCCTCGGGCTGCGGCAGCTTTTTGCAAACATTTTCCGAGGCTCTTGGATACGATACAGCCAAATTTGCAAAGCTTGCGCTTTTTGCCGATAAGCCTGTAGACCTCGGCAGCAGATGCACGGTATTTATGAATTCGAGCGTAAAGCAAGCACAAAAAGACGGTGCATCCGTAGAAAATATATCGGCAGGGCTTGCGATATCCGTAGTGAAAAACGCATTGTACAAGGTTATCAGAGCCTCTAGCGCCGAGGAGCTTGGGCGCAATATTGTGGTGCAGGGCGGCACTTTTTATAATGAAGC
>JAVWEG010000156.1:0-1872 GCA_036641735.1 Oscillospiraceae bacterium | reverse complement strand
ATGCGGCTTGCCATTTTCATCTCACCAGTAGTAGTGCGCGTGCTCTCCGTGCGTTCCAAAAGTGCTTTCTAATTTATGACTATGGTCGTTGTTGCTAATTTGTTTAATTTGCATACCTTGCTTGTCGTAATAGCTTCTGTCGATGCCGCCTTTGTTATTTGGATAATGGAATTCGGCAAAGCTTTTACATTAGTCCTGTTTGTTTTAATTATCTCATCGCCTACTGAATTTGTCAACGCATTACGTTTAACGCTCCATATGGACTTTGCCGCTATGCTGTGGTTGAATTACGGTTGTTCCCTTTGGGCAGGGTTTCAAAGATATGTCACCACCTACAAAAGAACTGATGAAGCTGACTTTGGAAGAAAAACTCGCCCACAGCGGACACCCTGTTCTCCGATGGATGATGGATAATATTTTCATCCGCACAGACCCTGCCGGAAACATCAAGCCGGACAAAGAAAAATCTACCGAGAAAATCGACGGTGCAGTGGCAACGATAATGGCACTGGATAGGACGATACGCTGTGGCAGTGACAGCGGTGAGAGTGTATATGACAAGCGTGGCTTGCTCATTTGGTGAAGTCTATTGCGTATAAAGCTTAAAGTATCTGCACATATTATTAAAATAAATATGCAGATAATCTCCTTAGTCTCTTGATTATCTGCATATAAAATGCTATAATAATGTGCAGATACGGAGGAATAATATGAGAAAATTTGATTACTCATTTTTGAATAATGGTTTGCTGCCCTCAAAGTTGTTGAACCTGACGTCAAGCATCTACTCACTGCGGACTATGGCAGGCACCAGAAAAGAAGAATATGCGAAAGTGTTTACTGCGTTGGAAGCTATCGCAAAGATACAGTCGGTAAAAAGCTCCAATGCAATCGAGGGCATCATTACAAGTGATGACCGTATTGAGGCGATTGTCAATCAGAGTAGCGCTCCGCTCAACCATAACGAAGCAGAAATAGCCGGATACAGAGATGCGCTGAATGCTATCCATATCGGCTATGAGCATCTCGACTTACGAGAGGCGGACATTTTAAGGCTGCACGAAATGCTGATGTCATTGACAGGCTATGAGTTCGGCGGTCATTATAAGGCCGATGACAACGTCATTATGGAGGTCGACACGGACGGGAACCGTAAGGTACGCTTTCGACCAACACCGGCTATCGAAACCGCGAAAGCGATGGAACAACTTGAACTTGCCTACTTGGACGCTCGAAGCGATGCCAATATCAATCAGCTTTTGCTAATTCCTTGTGTGATTCTCGATTTTCTGTGCATCCACCCATTCCGCGACGGAAACGGCAGAATGTCGAGATTGCTTTCGCTGCTTTTGCTTTACAAAAACGGCTTTGATGCCGGTAAGTATATCTCGTTTGAGGAACAGATTAACAATTACAAAGCCTACTACTACGAGGCGCTGCGGCTGTCCTCAGTGGGGTGGGACACAAACGAAAACGAGTACTTCCCGTTCGTAGAGAATTTCCTGTCTACGCTCTATATGTGCTACAAGGAGCTGGATAAACGATTCGCGGTCTTGAACAGTGGCAAGATCACAAAGAAAGCGCGAATTGAGGCCACCATTTTTAATAGTTTGACACCCATTTCAAAAGCCGAGATATGCAAAATACTTCCCGATGTGAGCCCCTCTACTGTGGAGGTTGTCCTTGGGGCAATGGTTCGTGACGGACAGATTGAACGAATTGGAGCGGCACGAGCCACGCGATATATTCGAAAATAAACTGAGCAATTCTACGCACAAGCGTCTATCAAAAGATAGGCGCTTTTCTTATGTCCATTTTACGAGGAGGTAAAAGCCAATGGGACTATTTCAATCCATATTCAAAGCTCGCGAC
>JAVWEG010000155.1:0-1889 GCA_036641735.1 Oscillospiraceae bacterium | reverse complement strand
AATAACCACACGGTGTTACCAAAATCGAAGATTTTGACACCTGAGAGAACATTGAAACACGCAAAAGCAAACTATTGCTTTTGTTGTACGCAGCAAAGCTGCGAAGTGTTATAATAACCTCACGGTGTAACCGAAATCGAAGATTTTGACACCTGAGAGAACATTGAAACACTTGAATTTAGGGCGGAGCGTAAAATATCTTAGAATATATTAAGGAGAAAAACAATGATATCAAATAACAGGGTATTGTTTAACAGTAATTGGATTTATAAAGAAAATCAAAATGCAGACGGAAAAGTGGTAGATTTGCCGCATTGCAACAAAGAGATGCCACTGCAATACTTTGATGAAAAGGAATATCAGTTTATCAGCAATTACAGCCACAAAATGCCCGAAATACCCGAGGGCAAACGCGTATTTTTACAAATGGACGGTGTGATGTCGGCGTTTACACTTAGCGCAGGGGATATAAAATTTACTGAATGTAAGGGCGGATATCTGCCGCATACTGTAGAGCTTACGAATATTAAATGCGCAGACACATTAAATATTGAAGTAGACTCGCGCGAAAGAGAAGATATTCCTCCGTTTGGCTTTGCTATAGATTATCTTACCTTTGGCGGAATTTATCGTGATATATGGCTGTATACTACAGATGCGTGTGTGCTTACGCAAGCCTTTGTAAGATATGAGGTAACGCAAATAAATGGCACGCGCGGCACGGTAAAATGCACACCGGAAATACATATAGATAGCGCACTTGAATATAAAGCCGCTGCAAAAATAAGCGTAAAAATACAAGGAGAAAGCTTTGCACTGCAAACGGAATTAACAAAAGGCAATGCTTTTTATACATTGCCGTCTTTTGAGATTGAAAACATAGAGCTGTGGAGCTTGGAAGCGCCAAAGCTTTACACGGTGGAGATATCGCTTACAGGTGACGAATTTGCCGATACGGCATCGCTGTCTATTGGGTTTCGCAAAATGGAGCTTACGGAAAACGGCGCATATCTTAACGGTAAGCGTATAAATTTGATGGGACTAAACCGTCACCAAAGCTATCCGTATGTGGGCTATGCTATGCCCAAAAGGGCGCAGCAGCACGATGCACAAGCTTTAAAATACGAGCTTGGGCTAAATCTTGTGCGCTCTTCGCATTATCCGCCGTCACCGTGGTTTTTAGATGAATGTGATAAGCTGGGATTATTGGTAATGGAAGAAATGCCGGGTTGGCAGTATATATCCAAACGCGAAGATTGGCGCAAACAAGCGTGCAGTGATGTAAAAGATATGGTCACGCGTGATTTCAATCATCCTTGCGTTATCACTTGGGGGGTGCGTATTAACGAATCACAGGACGATGATGAATTGTACACACAAACCAATAAAATAGCGAGGGAAATAGACTCGTCTCGTCCCACTAGCGGAGTGCGCTGCTTGGAGCATAGCCATATGCTGGAGGACATATATACTATGAACGATTTTATACACGACGGAAGCAGCAATATATTGCGCACGCAAGAGCATATTACAGGGCTTTCAAATAAAGTGCCTTATATGGTAACAGAATTTTGCGGACATATGTATCCCACTAAAAGATTTGACCAAGAAGAGCGCCTAATAGAACACGCTTTGCGCCACGGCAGAGTGCAGAGCTTGGCGGCACAAAAAGACGATACATTAGGTGCTGTGGGCTGGTGTGCATTTGATTATAATACGCATTACGATTTTGGCTCGGGAGACCGTGTGTGTTATCACGGAGTAATGGATATGTTTCGCATACCTAAATTTGCAGCGGCGGTGTATAAAAGCCAGCGCCCTGTAAATATGGGATATGTATTAGAGCCGCTTACGTATTGG
The DNA here is from genome assembly GCA_036641735.1 of Oscillospiraceae bacterium. Classification (GTDB taxonomy): domain Bacteria; phylum Bacillota; class Clostridia; order Oscillospirales; family Ruminococcaceae; genus JAGPHI01. Next base: position 29 of record JAVWEG010000155.1, on the reverse strand, counting down.
GCAAGAGGCGAAAGAGATGCAGCTTCGCT
>JAVWEG010000154.1:0-1965 GCA_036641735.1 Oscillospiraceae bacterium | reverse complement strand
TAAAGGTAAGGCTGATGAAAACGCGCTGGGGAGTATGCGCCATCGGCAAAAAAACCATTACTTTAAATATGCGTTTATCGGAAAAGCCATACGAGGCGCTTGAATATGTGGTAATGCACGAATACGCGCACTTTGCAGTGCCTAATCACGGCAAGGATTTTCACGCGCTTATGGCAAAGCTAATGCCCGACTATAAGGCGCGGCAAAAGCTTTTGAAATAAATATTCTAATATGATATACTTATATTTTAAGATACTTTATAAAGGAGGCTTTGAGTTTATTTGAATAAAATGTCAGGCAAATACGGCAGACTAATGTCTAACACAATGCTTTTTGCTATATCTACTTTTTCATCTAAGCTGCTTTCATTTGCAATGAAGCCGCTTTTTTCGTATTGGCTAAACACACAAGAGATGAACGCTGTAAAAGACCTTGTAACGCAATGCGCAAATCTGCTTATACCTCTTGTATCGCTTGGTATTTCTAATGCTATAATCCGCTTTGGCCTTGAAAAAGGCATTTCAAAGCGTCAGGTTTTTACAAATGGCATTGTTGCAATACTTGGCGGATTTAGCTTGCTTTTAGTGTGCTATCCTCTGATACGTCTTATACCGTGGGTACAAGATTATGTTATTCTACTTTACGTATATGTGCTAATTTCCTGTTTTCGCACGCTTTGCTGTCAATTTTGCAGAGCAAAGCTCTATAATAGGCTATATGCTATAGACGGCATATTATGCACTGCTACTACTGTGATTTTTTATATTGTATTCTTACGTGTGCTAAAGCTTGGGCCTACGGGTTACCTGCTTGCGATTATTTGCGGAGATGCGCTTTCGGCTATATTTTTATTTATTGTGGCAAGCTTACACAAATATATCAGCTTTGCGCATTTTAACAAAAAGCTGCTTATCACTATGCTTCGCTACTCTTTACCTCTTGTACCTGCATCTATATTTTGGTGGGTTACTAACGCAAGCGACCAATTTTTTGTATCGGCAATGTGTGGGCTTAGCTGGAACGCGATATATATTACAAGCTATGTATTGCCCACTGTTTTATCTATTATTGCCACTGTATTTACTGAAGCGTGGCAGCTATCGGCTGTAACGGACGGGCAGGGCGAAGGGCGGGAAAGATTTTTTTCTAAAGTATTTTCAGCGTATCAAAGCGTAATGTTTACAGCCGGCGCAGGTGTAATATTATTAGCTCAGCCATATATGATGCTGTCGCGTGACGACTATTTTATCGGGTGGAAATTTATACCCATACTCACGCTTGCCACGGTTTTCTCAAGCTTTGATAATTTCCTCAACAGTATTTATATGGTAGAAAAGCGCTCTACTTTATCTTTATATACTATGGCTGTAGGCGCTGTATCTAACTGTGTAATGAACTTTTTATTTATTCCGCGTTTTGGAGTAAACGGCGCTGCCGCCGCTACATTTATAAGCTATGTAATAGTATTTATTTTACGCGTTATCAATACACGCGGTCTTGTGAAAATAAATTTTGCATTTGGGAGAATGGCAATAAATTTGGTACTGCTATGTGCCGAGGGCGCTATAATGCTGAAATCCGTACCATATTGGCCTTTATGGTGTACGCTTATTGCAATACTCGTTGCTGTATTTAATCTTGGCAATTTATGGGCAACTGTAAAAAAACTGCTTTTAAAAAATAAATAGATAATTAAAAATCCGTCTTATAAAACATCGATTTTACAAGACGGATTTTTTTAATTGTCGAATTAATTATAATTGCTCTTTTGCCTCGTTAAATGGCATATTATTATTTACAGCTCCGATTATATTTGCGGCTCCATCGGTATCGCCAAGCAAAATAGCACCTATTAAATTATTGTTTTTAAATACAAGCTTTTTGTATATTTTATCGTCTTTAGACGTATATACAAGCGTGGAAGTATGTTCTGCCTCAAGTACACCTGTACTGAACAAGCTCAAG
>JAVWEG010000153.1:0-1967 GCA_036641735.1 Oscillospiraceae bacterium | reverse complement strand
CCAATAATTGTATTGGCAGTGGAAAGGCGCTATGCTTTATCGGTACAAGCACTTGTGTTTGGCGTGGCTATACTGGGACCTGCAATACCTCTAGTTGCACAAAAAGCAAAATCAGGAATAATAGAGTGCGTTCAAAGCAAATCAATAAAGGCAATCGCAGAAAAGCCATTTCCCTGGACTTTTGTGATTTGCATTGCGTTTGCGGTAGTGTGTTTAGGATATTTAGGCTTGCTTTATGCCGGCAGTAATATTGGCACACTGATGTTGTTTAACTAACAATGTCAAAATAGATTGGGAGAATAAAAATGATTAATTTCAATATTCCGCCGTTTGTAGGCAATGAGCTTGATTATGTAAAAGAAGCTATAGATTTACATAAAATCTGTGGTGATGGTAAGTTTACAAAGTTGTGCAATAAATGGATAGAGGATAAAACCGGTACAGCGAAAGCTTTATTAACTACCAGCGGTACACACGCTCTTGAAATGGCAGCGCTGCTTTGCGAGCTTAAAGAAGGCGATGAAGTGATATTGCCAAGCTTTACTTTTTCATCAACCGCTAACGCGTTTATTTTGTGCGGAGCTACTTTAGTGTTTGTAGATATACGTCCGGACACTATGAATATCGATGAAAATAAAATCGAAGCCGCTATTACCGATAAAACTAAAGTGATTTGCCCTGTGCATTATGCGGGTGTAGCTTGCGAGATGGACACAATAATGGATATTGCAAAGAGACATAATTTAATTGTGGTAGAAGATGCGGCACAAGGTGTAATGAGTACTTATAAAGGAAGACAGCTTGGTAGTATAGGAGATTTCGGCTGCTTTTCTTTCCACGAAACTAAAAACTATTCTATGGGCGAGGGCGGCGCATTGCTGATAAAAGATGCGGACAAGGCTGAAGCCGCGGAGATACTGCGAGAGAAAGGCACTAATCGCTCACGCTTTTTTCGTGGACAAATAGATAAATATACTTGGGTAGACTATGGCTCCAGCTATTTGCCAAGCGATATGAACGCTGCATACCTGTGGGCGCAATTACAAAAATCAGACGAAATAAATGATAATAGGCTTGCCACTTGGAACGCTTATTATAAGGCGTTTAAGCCTTTGGCAGATGAAAACAAGCTAGAGCTTGCGTTTGTTCCACAAAATTGTGAGCATAATGCGCATATGTTTTTTATTAAAACAAAGGATTTAACGCAGCGCACAGCACTTATAGATTATTTGAAAGCAAATGATATTTTATCCGTCTTTCACTATATACCGCTTCATTCAGCACCGGCAGGTATAAAGTTTGGCCGCTTCGACGGTGAAGATGTTTATACCACAAAGGAAAGCGAAAGACTTGTAAGATTACCGATGTATTATGGTATTGATAGCAAAGATATTGAAAAAATCATTAACACAACTTTACGTTTTTTCAAAGATAATTAAAAGAAGATAGAAAAGGAGCAAAATTTTATGGCGAATTTAGCTTATATTGACGATAATAAAGTATTGTGTAATTGTTTTTTGTTGCGTGATTATAGTGAACTTAAAAACGATATTTTTGATGGAAAATATTTTTGCACAGAGGCGATAAATAAAAACAACGATATTTATGGATTTAATATTACGGATAACGCTTCACTTACCAAAATATACGGATATAAAGTTAAAGTGGTAAAATTTTGCTTTAGTAGTGTTGCCACTTTGCACAATGATGAACAGCTTGAAACAATGATACAATTATGCTTAAAACTCAAAGAAAAAATGTGTGATATTCCGGCATATTACGATGTAAGAATACCGACACATATAATTGATTTAGTAAAAGCATTTAATTTGATTTGCAACAATGCAGTTTTTTGTGGATGTACAATTGAAGAGGTTTTTTGTGGAAAAAGTGCAAATCCACCAGAAAACAAAGGGCTGAATTTATATTTTTCTTCTGAGAAACAAGCAAAAGAACATAAAGAGTTG
>JAVWEG010000152.1:0-2042 GCA_036641735.1 Oscillospiraceae bacterium | reverse complement strand
TTTTATATGTAGCGATGGGCTGGGCAGTAATTTTTGCCATTAAAGACGTAGCCGCCGCGCTATCTACTCAAGGCTTTTGGCTTTTGCTGCTCGGCGGTATTAGCTACACGGGCGGCATTATATTTTACAAGCAAAAAAAGCGTAAATATATGCACGGAGTTTGGCATTTATTTGTGCTGATGGGTAGCGTAATGCACTTTATTTGTGTGTGTGAGCTTGTGTAGCGCAATAGTTTCAGCATATCACAAAATAAGAGAAAATTTTAGCAAAAGAGCGTATGGGAATTAAAATCCCATACGCTCATATTGTTCTATCGGGCTGTTTGCCTCTCGCATCAGCTTTTGCATTAAATTTATCATTTTTGTTTTTTGTGGTTCATCTTGGCACGCTTTAAGCTGTTTTGGATCGCTGTCCATACAAAACAGCATATCGGGATATTTTGCTTGCGATACTTCGCTATTGCCCTTTAGCTTCATTACAGGCATACCCTTAGTAAATGCAAACGGCTTTTCAAGGCTTGCGTTTTCAAGTATTTCATTGCCGATAAACGCTCTGCGCCCACCGTGCCGCATAGGCATTAATGTATATTCATACAGCGGTGCATTGCCAGGCTTTGGGCTGCGCATATACACATAATGCCCGTCTGTACAGCATATCTGTCCGCCGAAAATCCCAAACAAAGCGCCGTCGTGTATAGCGCTATCGTTTACCATTACAGCCTTTAGCGGCTTGCCTTGCATATCGCGAAATAATCTAAGCCCGAAAAACTCGAGTAAAGTAGCAGGTAAATCTATAGTTTGCACAAGCGCATTGCGGCGCACTCCTTGCAAAGCTAAACGCGGATCCCACACAAATAAAGGTGTGTGCGCCACCTCGGCATAAAAAGGACAATGACATTTTGCCCATTGTCCGTGTTCGGACAATAAAAATCCGTGATCTGTATTTACAATAAGCATAGTATCCTGCCACATATTGTATTTATCCATCATATCGAGTACTTTACCGAGATTTTCGTCGCACATTGTGAGCAATGCCGCATATTCACTTCGCAAATGCTCTATAAGCTCCTCGCTGTCACTATCGTTTACAGCGCGATAATCGGGCCAATCGCAAAAATCTCCGTCGTATTTGTCCTTATAAAGCTGTTTATAATGCTCTTGCGTAAAAAATGGCTCGTGCGGATCAAAGGTTTCGAGCTGCAAAAACCAATTGTCGGCATTATGATTGCACTTTATAAATTCTAAGCCGTTTGCAAAGGTTTTGCTTTGAGGCTGACAAGCTTCATCTTGCATAAAGCTTCGGTTTGTAAAGTCTTGCTCCACCCATTTATCACTTGGATTTCCGCATTTATTTAAATGCTTTTGCGGCATTTTGCCATATCCCACCACGCCCTTCCAGGCATCTCCCTCTTGCCCTCGCACGCTTTCATAAGTGGTATAGCGTGTATGATAAGTAGCTCCGCCGTCCTCAAAATAATGGTAATGGTCAGTTACTAAATGTGTGTGTATGCCGTGCGTGCGCAAGGTATCGGGCATTGAATCGTCAAACGGCTCTAGCGGCCCCCACGAGCGATGCAAAAAATTGTACCGTCCTGTATGCAGCTCACGGCGCGCAGGCATACACGGCATACTGCCTACCCAGCAATTATCAAAGGTGACACTGTGCTGTGCAAGGCGCTCGAAATTAGGTGTATTTACACTTCCTCCATAGCACTGTAGCATATGTCTGTTCAAAGAATCGTACATTACCATAATTGCTTTCATAACAGTATCCTTTCACCATTTATTCGCTACGTCTGCGATATTCAAACGGGCTTATCCCGTATTTCTTTTTAAATGTAGTGGAAAAATAACTTACATTGCCATATCCCACACGCTGCGCGATATCCTGTACACGCAAAGCGGTATTTTGCAATAAATGCACCGATTGCGTAAGGCGCATCTCTGTAAGATACACAATAAAGCTTTCTCCTGCTTCTTCTTTAAATACCCTTGAAAAATAATCGGGATTTAAATACACTGCATCTGCCACTTGCTCAAGAG
>JAVWEG010000151.1:0-2089 GCA_036641735.1 Oscillospiraceae bacterium | reverse complement strand
GTATATACAAAATCAGTATCACGGCAAAGCCAGCCAAGATAATGCACACGCAGTGCATCAAGATTCCAGTCGTCTTGAGTATCGCCCGTAAGGGTAAGCGCAACATTTGCATCTATGCTTTCTTTTATCATAGAATGAATATTTTCGCTTACGTCCTCGCCGCGCAGCACTTTGCCGCGCTGTCCGTATATAATCTCACGCTGGCTGTTCATTACGTCGTCAAATTGCAATACGTTTTTACGTATGGAGAAATTGCGCGCTTCCAGTTTCTTTTGTGCGCCCTCAATAGTGCTTGTTATCATACGGTTTTCTATCGGCATATCCTCGTCTACACCAAGAGAATCCATAATGCCCTGCACACGCTCACCGCCAAACAAACGCATAAGGTCATCCTCGAGGCTGATGAAAAAGCGGCTTGCGCCTGGATCGCCCTGTCTGCCTGCACGTCCACGCAGCTGATTATCTATACGGCGAGATTCGTGGCGCTCTGTGCCTATAATGTACAAGCCGCCTGCCTCGCATACTTTTTTAGCTTCTTCTACTATTTCGGGCTTTAATCGCTCCGATATCTCTTTATATTGCGCGCGAGCAGCTAAGATGTCTGCATCTTGAGTGTCGGCGTGGCTTGTGCTTTCGCTTATTAGCTCCTCAGGCACACCGCTTTTGCGCATTTCGGCCTTTGCCATCAATTCCACATTGCCGCCAAGCACGATATCTGTGCCGCGTCCTGCCATATTGGTAGCGATAGTAACTTGCCCTTTTTTGCCTGCTTGCGCTACTATTTCGGCTTCTTTTTCGTGATATTTAGCGTTTAGCACCTCGTGCTTAATGCCACGCCTTTTAAGCATAGAAGATAAAAGCTCGCTCTTTTCGATAGATATAGTACCCACGAGAACAGGCTGCCCTTTTTCGTGGCAAGCTATTACTTGCTCTATTACTGCGTTGTATTTACCGCCTTCGGTTTTATATACGCTGTCTTGGCTATCTATACGCTGCATAGGGCGGTTAGTGGGTATTTCCACTACATTCAGCCCGTAAATTTCGTTAAATTCATCGGCCTCTGTCATTGCGGTACCCGTCATACCGGAGAGCTTTTCGTACATACGGAAAAAGTTTTGGAAGGTGATAGTGGCAAGTGTCTTGCTTTCGTGAGCTACAGTAACGTTTTCTTTTGCTTCTATAGCTTGATGCAAGCCCTCATTATAGCGCCTACCTATCATCAAACGTCCTGTAAATTCGTCTACTATTATTACTTCGCCGTCACGCACCACGTAGTCTACATCGCGCTTCATTACACCGCGCGCTTTAAGCGCCTGATTAATATGATGCGAAAGTGTCATATTTTCGGGATCTGACAAATTTTCAAGGTTAAAATATTTTTCGGCTTTTGCTATACCGGATTTCGTGATAGTGGCGGTTTTTTTCTTTTCGTCTACAATGTAATCGCCGTCCACCATATCGTCGTGTTCTTCTTTGTCATCAAGCTCTGCCACTACAGTTACTTTTAATGCTTTGACAAAATTATCTGCAAGCTTGTATAAATCGGTGCTTTTGTCGCCCTCGCCGCTGATAATGAGCGGAGTACGAGCCTCATCTACAAGGATAGAGTCAACCTCGTCGACAATGGCATAATAATGTCCGCGCTGTACCATCTGCTCTTTGTAAGTAACCATATTATCACGCAGATAATCAAAGCCAAATTCATTATTAGTACCGTATGTGATGTCCGCTTGATAAGCGGCAGAACGCTCCTCGGGAGTGATGCCGTGAACAATAAGCCCCACAGACATACCCAAAAAGCGATACAATTTACCCATCCACTCCGAGTCACGCTTGGCAAGATAATCGTTTACCGTTACTACGTGTACTCCGCGCTGTGTAAGAGCATTAAGATATACAGGCAAAGTGGCTACGAGCGTTTTACCTTCACCTGTTTTCATCTCGGCAATATTGCAGGTGTGCAGTACAATACCACCTACTATCTGCACAGGGAAATGGCGCATACCAAGCACTCTGTCAGATGCCTCACGGCATACGGCAAACGCATCGGGCAATATGTCATCTAGGGTTTCGCCGTTAGCAAGACGTA
>JAVWEG010000150.1:0-2092 GCA_036641735.1 Oscillospiraceae bacterium | reverse complement strand
CATCCGTATCGCCCTCCTCTTCAAAAAGAAGAGCAAAAGGCTTTGATTGTTTAGTCGCATTTTCTGTAAGGACTTTTGACGTTGTGTTTTCGGAATATTGAAAAACATCTTTTAAAAATGTTGAGGGGAACATAGCAACTTCAAGATCTCCGGAATAACCGTTATTTGCCGACGATTGATAATATAGCATACCATCTGCGTAAAATGGAGTTACATCGCCCTCAGGCTTCCGAGAATTGGTGTGGGCTTCGCCCAAGCATTTGTAAGTGCTTCTGTAAAAACTGCATAATGCACATTTTTAACGCTATATTTAACTTTATCGCTCATTTTTTATACCTCTATTTCATAAATTATTTGATACATTTTTTCGTCTTTGATAAATTCTTCTGTTTTTTGCCAAAATAATGAGGACAAAGCATTCTCTACTTTGCCCTCTGCGGATTGGTCTTTTTTTTCTGTATAAAGTTCTATTTGAATATGGTCTATTTTTACATACGTTTTGGAGTCGGCTGAAAAGTTGCGGCTGTAAGGAGAAAGATAACAAATAAACGGCGGTTTGATTTTTTCTGCAAAGCATCTATAGGCAACAGGATATCCGGTACTTTCAAGAAGCTTTTTTATGTCTATTAAATTCACCCTTTAACCACCACTTTCACTCTTTTTTGAAGTTTTTCACTTGCGTTTTTTTCGGCAGGCCCTATATGTGGGTGTCCGTCAACTCTCCCTTCAACTTTACCTTTACCTTTACCTTTGCCTTTACCTTTTTCTTTTACTATAGCGTGGCCGAATTCGAGTAAGTGAGTTAATTGATAGTTAGTTTTATTATGAACTGTCATTCTAATATCCTCACGTCCCTCATAATTCAGCTTCGTTGTCCAGCCCTCTTTGTAGGTGCCGGAGCGAATAGGCGAGTTTCGGATAATTTCTTGACAACACTCTTTTGTAACCTTTTTTATTCCTTTTTTCAAGTTATCTGTTACGTCTTGGCTATATTGGGAGAGTTCTTTGGAAATTGCATCTACAAGAGTGTCTGTGTTACAGGTCACTTGCTCACCGCCTTTATTTTTACAATTTTGTTCGCAAATTCTACGTTATCATAGCTTTTTATTTCATATACTATATCGTTGAAAACAATTCTGTATTGCGTTAGCTCTTTCGATTTTGACAATGCATTTAAAATAGTACTCCAGCGCGTTGTAAAAGTGATGGTGTCCTCTTGTCCTTGAGCTGCTGCCGCCCAATATTCTTGACCATACAGCCCATTGACATTTGCCCTTAAAGTATAGTAATCCTGCCATTCCTGCATTTCGTTGCCAATTTCATCAGAAAAGATTGTATATTTTTGCAGCACAATTTTTTCATTCAGCTTGCCCGGGTTAAATTTCATTGTGACACCTCATATTAAGTTTTTACAATGCATACCTAAGATGTTTTCTATTACCTTGTTAGAATTTGTGTTGTCTGCAGTATATGTGCGATTATCATACATATCTTGACACAAGACCATAAACGCGATGTAAAAATCGTCGTAATCGTCTAGCGTGGCGCCTATTGCAGCAGCTGCCGGAATACCGGTGTAGCTCTCTATGTACTTTTTACTTGCCGCCATTATTGCCGTCATCTCTGACACTTCAATGTCGTTTGCATCAATTCTCAAGTATTTTGCTACATCTGCAATTTGTATTTCGCTGATTTTCATATTTTCCACCTTTCGCAGAGCAAGGCGATTGAAAACCGCCCTCGTTTTACACTTTCATTGTGATTATTGCAAATCGTTTTGAATCCGTGATTTTACCATCGTACTCTCCAAAAGCAAGCACACCAATCATATTTTTTGTTGCAAACTTTTCACGCAAAATTTGTATCTCCACGTTTTTTGTAGATTTAATAGTATAGCCTTTTAAATCACAGCAAATTATTGCTTTTTTTGCTGATGCCATAGCCGGCATATTATCACTTTCGATAACCGGTATCCCGAGTATTTTATATTCATCTTCTTTAAAATATGGCTGTCCGTTTCCGTCTTTTAATTTACAAATTGTTGTGTATGTTGACGGCGCCATAATAAAACGCGCATTGCTTCTAAAGCTTT
>JAVWEG010000149.1:0-2180 GCA_036641735.1 Oscillospiraceae bacterium | reverse complement strand
CCCGAATGTGCCACAGCTTATGAAGCGGCAGAGCTTGCCATAGCGGTAATGATGCTAAAGCTGGAGGGCAAGATTATAATGCGCCGCAGTGAATACGAAATGACGGATAGGCTGTTATTGGATAAAATAAATTATCAAAACGGAACTGTAATGCTAAACGATAAAGAATATCCGCTTACTAAATGCTATTTTCCTACTATTAATGTAAATAATCCGTACGAGCTTACAGAAGATGAAGATGAAGTAATGGAGGATTTGTTTCGTGCATTTACGCAAAGCGAGCGCTTAGAGCGGCATATTGAATTTTTATATGCAAGCGGCGGAATGTACGCTACATACAATCAAAATTTATTATTGCACGGCTGCGTACCGCTTACACAAAGTGGCGAATTGCGCGAAGTTACCTGTCTTGGTATGCCTTTAAAAGGCAAGGCTTTGTTAAGCGAAATTGATATATCCGCACGGCGCGCATATTTTGGGCAAAATGGTGAGCGCCGCCAAAAAGACTTGGATTTAATGTGGTATTTATGGTGCGGACGTTCATCGCCACTTTATGGAAGAGATAAAATGACGACCTTTGAGAGAATGTTTATACAAGATAAATCTACTTGGGCAGAAAACAAGGATTATTATTATGAGCATTGTGAAAGCGAAAAAGTGTGCGAAATGATATTGCACGATTTTGAAATATATTATCCGCAAGCTCATATTATTAATGGGCACGTGCCTGTGCGCGCTAAAGAGGGCGAAAGCCCTATTAAAGCCAATGGCAAGCTTATAGTTATTGACGGTGGTATGTGCAAAGCATATCGCCCTACTACAGGTATTGCAGGATATACGCTTATTTACAATTCGCACGGTATGCGCATTTTGTCGCACGCTCCGTTTGACGGACGAGGCGAGGCGATATTGCAAAACGCGGATATTTTATCGCAATCCGATACCTTTGAGACAGAAATGGTGCGAGTATTGGTGCGAGATACCGATATAGGCAATAATATTTCGGGGCGCATTTACGACCTTACTTTGTTGCTGCACGCATACAGAGACGGCAGATTAGTGCCGCGTAATAATTAAATTTATACAATCTTTCTATTTATACGTCTAATTATGCTTAATTCACACCTAATTGTGCTAAAAGTATGTGCAAATGCGAAAAAGGTGCTAATATAGGGATATATCTTTAATACTGTGTTCATTCACAATATTACGTAAAAATAGGAGGAAAGTTATGTTTAAAAAGTCAATGTCAATGCTGCTTGCTTGTGCAATGTGTATCACAATGCTGGCAAGCTGCGGGAAAAAGGCTGCTTCTGAACAGGCAAGTAAGACAGAGCCTAATTCTGTTCCTGCGCAAAGCACATCACAGCCTAAGGATAAGCCTGCCGAAAAGGCAGATGCCACTAAGCTTGTGATAGATAAAGCAGGCGACTACACAGCCGAAAAAGGTGTAAAAGACGTCGAAATCAAAGCAGACGGAGTAAAGCTATCCAAATCCACAGGATTAAATAGCGTTACTATCGGCAAAGAAGTAGGCGCAGGCTCCGTTACATTAGACGGAGTAGAGGCAAAAAGCATACTTATAAAGGGCGGCGGCAAAAATTCAATACATATTTTAGGGAGCAAATTTGAAGAAGCAATATTAGAACAAATGAATGCACTCACCAGAATAGTGTCAGATGCTAGAAGCACTATAGGTGAAATGCAAGCAAATTCGCCTGCTATATTAGAAATAGAAGGCACAGTAAAATCACTGATAATGGGCAAAGATGCCAAAGACAGTACAATAGATGTAAAAGAGGGCGCAACGCTTACTAACCTTATGTTAAATGCGCTTACTACTGTTAATACTTCTGCTAATATAGCAACTGTGTCTGTATTTGCAAGCGCTGTAGGCTGTACAATAACAGTGACAGCAGGTGCTACAGTGGCAACACTTGCCACAGAGACAAAAATGGAGCTGAAAGGTAAGGGCAGAATAGCTGCCGCTATCACACAGAACCGTGCAAACCTAACCGGTACGCTAAAGGCAGGTACTGTTACTGTTAATGAAACTCCAGTACTTACTACAGGTATGCCTAATACAGCCGGCGGCACAGCTACGGGTACTCCTACTGTAAAGCCAATAACTCCTGTAACACCACCGGCAGATACAACACCGGACGAAAAGCCGGATAAAA
>JAVWEG010000148.1:0-2196 GCA_036641735.1 Oscillospiraceae bacterium | reverse complement strand
CCCTAAAACCATTACATATTGGCACACCTTTACCGAGGGCGCTCGTAAAGATTATATTGACCAATTAGTAAAAGACTATACTGCGGCGCATCCAAATGTCACCATTAATGTAGAAGTGTATCCGTGGAACGTGTTTACACAAAAATGGACGGCAGGGCTTGCCGCAGGCGCACTTCCTGATATCAGCAGCGTAAACCCCGATACCTTATACGCTATTAATCAGGCAAATGCCGTGCTTCCGATGGATCCGTTAATAGAGGCAAAGGGCAAAGATTACTTCCTTGCAAAGCCGCTCGAAAACTTTACTATTGACGGCAAAGTAATGGGTATTCCTTATTACCTTCATTCTTATGTGATGTGGTATCGCAAGGATTTACTGGAAAAAGCCAAGGTTGCCGTACCTACCAATTGGGACGAGCTATTAAAGGCTGTAAAAGCAGTAGCTGATCCACCAAGACAATTTGGGTTTACCATTGCAATGAGTAAAAACGACCAAATGTGCGCACAGCTATTAAGCTGTTTTGCAAAAGCAGAGGGCGCCGCACTTATAAACAAAGACAATAAAGGAAACCTTACCGATCCTAAAGTGATGAAAGCCTTGCAGCTAATGGCAGACCTTTACAAAGCAGGCTCTCCCGAAGGCTCTGTAAACTTTGGATTGTCAGAGCAAAACGATACATTCTTTCAGGGCAAATCCGCCTTTGCTTTTGGTTCAGGCTTCCACATTAACGGTGTGAAGCAAAACGCTCCCGATTTGCTTGACCAAATAGCCGCCGTACCTTTCTTTGGGCCTGAGGGCGAAAACCTCGGTGCTACTGCTTGGGTTATCGGATTGATGGGTTGGAATCATACTAAATATCCATCTACAGTATATGATTTTATAAATTTCCATCTTGAAAAAGAAAGATATATAGACTTTCTTCATTTAATTCCCGGCGGACAGCTGCCTGCCACAACAGAAGTTGCCAATTCACCTGATTTTCTGAACGAGCCTACTATACAAAAGTTTTCTAAAGAAATCGGATATATCCAAAAAGGAATAGAAACAGGTACTTTCCTCGGAATGGATTTTGGCCTTACCCCTGCATCTGCCGCACTCACCTCACAAGGTATAATAGAGGAATGTTTGCAGGATATGGTGCTGAATAATACCCCTGTAGAGCAAGCCGCCAAAAAAGCCAACGATAAGCTCAATGCGGCGATTGATGTATTGATGTCCTAGTATTCTTTTTTCTCGGCGAGCTCATCGGTGTTTACAAATATGCCGTGGGCTCGCTCTCTCTTTTATTAACCTGATTTCAAGGATGGTATATTATGAATCACAAAATTAAAAATGCACAGCACGGCATACGCGATCGTGTTTTGCGTTTTGCCGATAAATATATGCAGCCTCTGTTTATTACACCTGCATTTATTGTAACCTTATTATTGCTCGCGTATCCTATTTGCATAAGCATTTATTACAGCTTTACCAATAAAAGCCTGCTCGGCAAGCCTGTTAAAATGGTGGGCTTTGATAACTATATTGCAATATTATCTAATCCTGAATTTTACAATGCTTTATTAAATACTATTGTTTACACCGTTATATCGCTCGGCTTACAACTATTATGCGGATTTTTGGTAGCTATGGCTCTTAATCGCATAAAACGCTTTAAAGGTGTGTTTCGCACACTGATACTGATACCGTGGGCATTTCCTATGATAATAGTTACATTTACCTGGTCTTATTTATTAAATGACTTATATGGCATAGTGAATGCTGCAATGCTTAATTGGGGACTGATATCACAGCCTATACAGTTTCTTGCAAACCCCGATTTATCTATGCTTACTGTCAGCCTTATAAACGTTTGGTTTGGCGTGCCGCTATTTGCCATTAATATTCTTGCCAGCTTGCAAACTATTCCAAAAGAGCTGTATGAGGCAGCCGAAATGGACGGAGCAGGGCCGCTTACAACATTCCGTTATATTACTTTACCGTTTGTGCGTGTAATAGTGGGGCTATTGATAATATTGCGCACCATATGGATATTTAATAGCTTTGACCTTATATTTTTACTTACAGGCGGAGGGCCGGGAGTATCTACAGAAACAGTACCTATATTTGCTTACCGAATGGGCTGGACATTATATTCACTCGGCCGTTCCTCGGCAGTTACTATATTGCTGATGCTATTTCTCGGCGGTGCGTGT
>JAVWEG010000147.1:0-2337 GCA_036641735.1 Oscillospiraceae bacterium | reverse complement strand
ACAAAAGCTTGTATAAAAGGACGATAATAAGTCACGTTGCCATATTCTACGCTGCAAACTGCTTTGGCAACGTCAAACCAAAAGCCGCCCATTTTACATTTATTCAATGCCAAAATAACCTGTTTATCCTTCGATGTCCCCTCGTGGATAGTCTAAGCTTTACTCGCTAACTGCAAAACAAAAAAACGACGTAATTACAACGTAACTACGTGGATTTTTGTGGTGCGGGTAACAGGGGTCGAACCTGCACGTCAAAGACACTAGATCCTAAGTCTAGCGCGTCTGCCAATTCCGCCATACCCGCAAAATTATGGCTTACTGTGACCACGTTTTATATTCTAACAGCTTTCACATCGGTTTGTCAATACATTTCACTAAAAACTGCAACAATAATATAAAGCTATCTCCGCACATTGCGCTTTTATAGTATTGTTGCAGCAATATTTCATTATTTGCTTTGTATTTAGCCCTTATTATAGCGTTAAGTCCATTAATTTTCCTATCGCGATAATATATATTTCCAATGTTTTCAGTAACAGCTCTATTGGCACACCCTCGTCCGCTCCGTGCATACTGCCTACAAATGCAGGGTATACGGCATTTGGTTCTTCTGCTCCAAAGGATACAGCGCTTTTAAAGTGGCGCGCGTATGTGCCGCCTCCCATTGTAAAAGGCTTTTCATTTTTGCCCGTCACATCATTATAAACGCCGATAAGTGTCTTTATTACTTCGCTGTTCGGATCTATCAAAAACGGTACGGTCTCGCGCTCGGCAATAAAATCCGCTCCTGCGTTTTCGGCTTTTTCTGATATTATATCGTCTATTTTATCGGCTGTAATATTAGTGGGGAAACGAATATTGATGTTTTGTATCAGCACACCATTGTCACAGCCTATCATTCCACCAATGCAAGTGAGCGGTGAAAACATACCGTCATCGCTTGCAATGCCGAGCGCCGAGCCGTCTGTACACGAAAACACATCGTGCAATAAGCGAAGATATTCGCTCTCATCTTCTGCGCCAAGCTTATTATCAAGAATGTAATCCACTATTAATCCAATAGCATTTACTGTGCCGTCAGGATGCGCTGCGTGTCCGCCTATTCCCTGTGCAGATATTTTCACAAGTCCGTTTTCGTTTGTCAATTTAATATTTTCTGTTTCTTTAAGCTTATTGATATCAGCCTTCACTATCGCATAAGCCCTATCGGGAATAACATTAGATGCTACTCCGCCTTTAAAATCCACTATATTTTCCAGTATTTCATCGCTGACTATATCTCCGCCAAATATGCCTTTTTCGCCATAGCATACAGGAAAATCGCCATCAGGGGTAAGGCAAAACGCAGGCTGTTCATAATGCTCCAAATAGTAATCTATATCTCCCATACCTGTTTCTTCGTTTGCTCCAAGCAAAATACGCAATGTATACGGCAGCTCAATATTAAGCTCTTTAAAAAACTTTGCCGCGTACAAAGTAACTATTGCAGGGCCTTTATCATCAATTACTCCGCGCCCTATTAAATATCCGTCCTTTATCTGCATATCAAACGGATTTTGTGTCCAGCCATTACCTTGCGGCACTACGTCAAGATGCGTAATTGTAGCTATTTGGCGCGCGCTTTTTCCCTTTACATCGGCATACCCAATATATCCCTCGCAATTATGAGCATCAAGCCCCAAGCGTGTCGCTATTTCAAGCCCCTTGTTAAGCGCCAGCGCAGGCCCCTCGCCAAACGGCTGCCCCTCTATTGGCAAATCCTCCACAGACGGTATGTCTACCACAGCTTTTATATCATTTAATAAAGCTTCTTTGTTTTCATCAATAAACGCACGTATATCCTTTTGCTCAAAATTCATTGTTTTTCTCCTAATTTTACTTTTTACAGCTTATAATATGCCATTCCGCCCTCAAATAGCTTTTGGTATTTATCGCCGTCAATGTTTTTATACAAATTATCACCCGACCGCTCCGTATGCCCCATCTTGCCAAGTATGCGCCCGTCTGCGCTTGTAATGCCCTCAATAGCAAGCAGTGAACCGTTCGGATTGCATCTTATATCCATAGTCGGCTCGTGATTAATATCAACATATTGCGTTGCAATCTGCCCGTTTTCAAGCATATTTGCTATAGCTGCATCATCTGCCACAAAGCGTCCTTCTCCGTGGCTGATAGCTATAAGATGCTCGTCATTTACATTAGTGTATTGCAGCCAGGGCGACAAGGTGCTTGCTATTCGCGTACGCACCAGCATAGATTGATGACGATGCACAGTGTTAAATGTAAGCGTAGGGCATTTGTCGTTCGTGTTTATAATCTCACCATATGGCACAAGCC
>JAVWEG010000146.1:0-2371 GCA_036641735.1 Oscillospiraceae bacterium | reverse complement strand
AAAGTATATTTTAGATGCTGTACAGTGGCAGGATAACGAGGAAATAACCATTAAGGCAGAGGGTGATAAGATAATAATTGAAAAAGCAAAAAAAATAGAGCAAAAAAATATTAAAGACCTCTTTGCAGATTTTGAGGGGCAATATGTACCAACTGAAATTAATTGGGGAAGCCCTATAGGTAAAGAGATATGGTAAAACAAGGTAATATTATTAAGCTTAACTTTAACCCACAAGCAGGACACGAGCAAGCAGGATATAGACCGGCTTTAGTATTAAGCAATGATTTTTTCAATCAAAAAACAAATTTAACAATAGTATGCCCTATTACGAACACAAATAATAAATTCCCTTTACACATTCCTCTTGACGAGAGAACCAAGACAACCGGAGTTATTCTCTGTGAGCATATAAAAGCGTTAGATTTAGAAACAAGAGAATATAAAGTAATAGAGCAATTGCCGCAAGATTTATTGCAACAGGCTGTAAATATTGTTTTTTCGGAAATTGAATTGTTATAGCAATGTTCACTAGCGTAATAAAATAAAAGCCGCCTTGTAAAAAGAGGTGGCTTTTGCTCTTATCTTTACTATGGCTGCTATAAAAGGAATATATATGATTAACTGCCAAAAGCAGAACAAAACTTGATTTGATTTTTGGCTAAATCTAGGATAAAACTATTTATTCCACAAAGTGGAATAAATGCAAAACGCATAAATATTTTAGTCGAATTTAGCGGCGCACGGCTGCTATACAAATATAAAAGGAGAAATAAAAAATGGAAAACACAATAATAAGCAAAGAAAGCACAAGGCAAGAGCTAGATGTAGCGGACGAGATAGTATTGTCGATGCCTGACGAAGTGACAATCGATGATGAAGAAATGTTTGGCATTGAGGACGGTTATTTTGTAAAGCCGTGCCGTGCGCGATATTATGTAAATGGAAACAACATATATATTAGTGAGCTTGGCGAGCTTTATTATGATGATGAAGTTAGCGCTGAAATGTTTAGGCTAAATGCTATAGACGAGGAAAGCGATTTGCAGCTGATAAAGACATTAGATAAAGCAAATTTTGAAGCGCTTCAAAATCTACGTAAGCTTAAAATGAAATATCCGAATGAAAAATTTGCAGTAGTGGCATATGGCAAAAAGCCGAATACAATTATACTGGCAAGCGAGCTTTATAAAGCGGGATTTACGAGCGTAACTATGGAGCAATACAATGCGCTTACAGACACTCAAAAGGAAAAGATAATCAACCAAATGGAGACAGGCACAATAAATACGGCAAAAACATTAGAATAATTTAATTTTGCTTTAAAAAGCACCTTTCACTAGGTGCTTTTTTTATATGCAAAAAAAAGAAAAGGAGCAAGAAATGTTTAAGCAATTTAACAGTGATAATAGTTATTCAATATATCAGATAAAAAGTGGTAATGAATTTAGAGACATTCGCTTTACACCATACGAGCAGCTGCAACATCTCGATAAAACTGTTAACTCAGCAAACTATGAGCTTATATATACAGCACCGCTTACAAATGATATGTCTTTAGATAAGCTATTTGAAAAGCTCAACACAAATTTACCTGCTGATTTTAAGGGGCATAGCTTATCTGTTTCTGATGTGGTAGTGCTAAAGCAAAACGAGCAAAACACCGCCCATTATGTTGACAGCATAAGTTTTGTAGACGTACCGGAATTTTTACAATCACTGTCTTTAAATGAACAATCTGCAAAAGCTTTGGCGGCAGTAACACAAAATGGTTTGGCTTTAAAAGATGTTAACGAGCAAGCATCAAAAGTTCGCCTTGAAACAACAAACGAACCGGATATACAGGAGCGATTAGACAGCTTATATAATAGCTTCGAAGAAAATCCAAAGGCGCTAACTGATTTTTTGACATTTAAGTCAAAATTCTATTCGTATAGCTTGAGGAACACTTTATTAATATTCAGCCAAAAAAGAGATGCTACATTTATCGGCAGCAAAACCAAGTTTGCAGAGCTTGGATACAACATATTGCCCGAATGTAAAGATAAGGGAATGTACGCATATAAATGTGTTAAATCGTATTTCTTCTATCGTGACAAAAAGCCTATAAATACAAGCAAAGCCACAAACGAAGAAAAAGAGCTTTTGAAAAGCGGCAAGCTCAAAACCTATAACAAAAAATATTTTGAAAAATATATGGTATATGATATAGCGCATACGGATTGTCCAAAAGAGGACTATCCCCTTTTATATAGTCAAGGCAAGCCGAGCTTATCACATAAAAAAATGTATGAAAACTTTAAAGAAGCCTTGAAAAAAATGCAAATTAACTTTAAAGAAGAAAATCTTTACTCCATAGCTTTGAGCGGCTCAT
>JAVWEG010000145.1:0-2400 GCA_036641735.1 Oscillospiraceae bacterium | reverse complement strand
GACGACATTTTGCGAATTGTCGTCGGATTTTTGTTGTTGTGTAACTTATAGTATGTAGACTTATTGTATGCAAAACGATTATTATTAAAGCAAAGAGAGGTGGATTGCAATGGATATAATAAAAGTGTTTGGCTCAAATTTAAAAAAATATCGTAACATAAGCGGATTGTCTCAAGAAGCATTTGCAAACAAATGCGGAATGCACCGTACATATATAAGTGCGATAGAATGTTTCAATCGCAGTATATCTTTAGAAAACATTCAAAGAATTGCAGATGCACTTGGGATAGAAACATATAAATTGTTTTTGGAGGAATAGAGATGGCTTTGAATTACAATAATGAACAAATTGGAATTTCTGCGGAAGTAGCAATAGCTAAGGAATATAATATAAACATAAATCCTCTATATGAGGCACGAGCAGACTTTGAAATTGTCAATTATCTAAGACCAACAATAAAACGTATTTTTTTACAAGAAAATATTCCAAACCCTGTAAAGCATATAGCAGAAAACCAAAATGCTGTTGATTTTCTGTTGTTAGACGGCGCAACTTTATCTGTTAAAACCAATCAAAGCGGCATAGGACGTGCAGCTCCACAAATTATCGGACAAGCGAGTTCAAACACATATTTTAATTACTTGAGACAGATTTTTCCGAATTTTGATGTATTAGCAGAATTGGATAAAAATAATTTGGAAGATACATATGAAAACAGAGCAAAAATATTTAAACGTATATCAATTGAACAAATTGATACGATGATAAACATATATTGGAAAAATATATTTGATTGTGATTTTTTAATATTATTTTACAATATAGTTCTGCAAGATGGTAGCGTTTGTAAATATCCAAAATATAGGGTGTTTGGTAAAAAAGCAGTTGCGCCAAAATGGGAAACAAAAGAGTTTTCTTTTACAAAAACTATTGAAACTTGGAAAGAAAGTTGCACGTTAAAATACAAAAAAATCACAATTGGAAATTTTCAAGTACATAAAAACAGAAACTGCTTCAAATTCAGATTTGATATGAAAGGGCTACTGTATCTAATTAACAATGGTTTATTATGAATATTTCTCAGGTCACCTTTTTAAACACAAAAATATACTCGTGCTTAAAAATATATAAATCACTTGCTAATGCCCGATATCTCCAAATAGCTTTTTGATTAGATTTGCCTTTAGTATCCTCAAAGTTTTTCACAAGAATTGCTTTAAGCTGAAAACCTCTTTCAAGAAACAAATTCATGCATAAAAAGCCGAGCGGCACTATTTCGCTATTTGCGTATTTATCGCCGATAACTGTAGCACAATATCTGCCGTTTTCGAGATGAAGAGTAGTGTTGTCAATTACTTTGCCGAAATCAGATAAAAAATCGTTCAATGTGGCACTATTCGATAAATCTTCCGTATTATCGGAAAATTTCAATATATCCCAATACGGTGGATGAAATATAATAAATTGAACTTTATTTATGCCTACACTGTTTAATAGCGCTTCAATATCAAGCGTTTTACTGTTGCCAATGGAGATTTTACCGCAACAATCATCATTTTTTTCTGTTACTATTCTTGAATAGGCTTCTTTTGCTACCTCGGATTGCAGCTCTATACCTATGCTGTTTCGTTTTAGCCGCTGTGCTTCTATTAATGTGGTACCGCTGCCCATAAATGGATCCAGTACCCAATCGCCTTTTTTTGTATATCGCCTAAGCAATTGGTTTGGTATTTGAGGGATAAAATTACCGTGATATGCACCACTGTGCGCACCTGAATTATCGCGCCTATCTATCACCCATAAAGTGTCGGTATAAATATCGTCATAGTTTTTCCAGTTTTTCATGTCGATATCATTATATTTAGCCATAGTAATACCGTCCTAAACATTTTTAATTAAACAGTGTAAGTATTCTACAGTTACATCGCTTTTATGATTTCGGCTTGCCTTTTTGTCGGCTCTAAATCTATGATAATCCTTTGTAAATACTTGATATTCACCATATTGCTCCATAATAGATTTAATAGTATCAAGAGCCATTAATCCCTCATTATTATAGCTTAAAAAAATATACTTGAATTTAGCATTGGCAATTAAAGAATTAAAAGCTTGCTCCACATTGCGTTTTGAACAAAAAACACTTTTTTGATTTTGGTATTCTCTTAACCCTGTTTTGCCTTTTAAAATAGGATTGTCGTATCGCGCTATGGTTTCTAAAACGTGATAATTAGTACAATATTGCCTCGCGTTATAAGGAGGATCAAGATACAAAACGTCACCCGATAAAGTGCCGATAAGGCGGTTTATATCAGTATTATATACTTTGTTATTATAGCTGCCATCAATTATCGGGAGTAATTCCAAAGCAAAATCTTTTTCGGCAGTTTTTTTCAATTGCT
>JAVWEG010000144.1:0-2603 GCA_036641735.1 Oscillospiraceae bacterium | reverse complement strand
AATCTTAATTGGTGGTACATTTAATATATTACATATTTGCGTAAAGGTCAACAGATTGGAGGTTTATTTATTGGAAAAGAAAAAACTTTGTGCATTTGGCAAACAAATAAAGCTGAAACTTGTCGACATTGAACAAAATCAAGAATGGCTTATATCGCAAGTGCGCGAAGATACAGGCTTGTTTATGGATAACGGATATCTGTATAAAATCCTTACAGGCAAACTGAAAACGCCCAAAATCATAGAGAGCATCAGCAAGATTTTAGGGCTTGACAAGCCTACAGAATAGAGAGGAGAAGTAAACGTTATGGCAGGCAAACTTTTAATGAGCATTGGCGAGTGCCGAGAGGCATTAACGCGATGTGGGCTGACAATCGGACAGGACAAACTTTCAGTAGGAATACAGCAGGGCGTGTTTCCAGAATTTGCTCGCGCTGTAGATATGCACAGACCGGGCAATAAAGGCAATTTTGAATACATAATCTTCAAAAAGGATTTACAAGATTTTATTAAGGCGCACGGCGGAGATGTAAGCGAATTTTCGGAGGGTAAAAACATATGAAACCGAAAAATTCTTTGCTTTTCATTTTAAAATTCGCCGTGCTTGGCATAATGCTGGCATGCACAATTTTTGTGGGCGCGGTGATTTTGGCAAATATAACAATTTAGGGGGATTACATATGTGCAGTGAATGTGGGCGAACACCTTGTGCGTCAAGATGCCCAAATGCAACGGAGCAGACCGCAACAGGGCTTTATTGCGAAAGCTGCGGCGAAGAATTTGGCATAGATGATATGGCATATGAGGACGGCAGCGATTTGTATTGTATAGACTGTGCAAAAATGAGTTTTCTTATAAACGTGAGGGACAAGCTATGAAAAACTTTTACTTAACCTTTTGCGTGATATTCAGCATTTTAATCTTATTCACGCTTGGCGGCTTTGAAAGCGATACTTTAAGCTTTGGCGTGTGCTTGTGCTTTATGTGGATATTCGGCGAGGGCGCATATTACAGCTACATAGAATACAAGCGCAGGGAAAGGCTAGAAAGGTTGGAAAGAATAAGGGAACTGCGTGACGGAAATAAAAAAGCCCTTGTCGTGATGCAACACGGCAAGAGCAGCTAGGGAATATCTTCCCTTTTAGTATAGCGCGATTAATAAATTTGTCAATACGAAAGGACGATTAAATATGCAATATATCGAATGTGAAAAGTGCGGCGCGCACTTAGATATCGGTGAGAAATGCGATTGCGAGGGAAAGCAAAGTGTTTCTAATGCCGCAGACGTTACCACGCTTGAAAATACTGCACTTTGCACGGCAAACAATGAACCGCTGATAATACTTGAGCAGTTGCCGATAATAACGGCACATTTACAGGAATTAGCACAGGAAATTGATGCAAAGGTTGATATGGCAAACAGCCTTGTTGTTACGGCAAAAAGCAAACAAGCGGCAAAGGAATTGAAAAGCTCCCTCAATAAAGAACGCGATTATTACGAGCTTGTGCGAAAGCAAATACGCAAATCTATATTACAGCCGTATGACACATTTAACGCTGAATATGACCGCGTTATCAAGGGTAAATACGATACCGCAGAACAGGTACTTAAAGAGAAAATCGCAAGCATAGAAAGTGCTGAAATATCCAAAAAAGAAACGGATTTACAAGAATATTTCAAAGAGTGCGCAGAAAGCTTGCATCTTGATTTTATAACGTTTGAACAGATGAATTTTAAAATCAATTTAACTGTTACGCTTACAGCGCTTAAAAAGGATTGTAAAGAGCGCGTAGACGGCATTGCGGCAGATGTAGCGGCTATAAGCAGAATGGTAGAAAACACGGAAATACTTGTGGAATACAAGAAAAACTTTAACCTTGCCGAAAGCGTTTCAATGGTAGCTGCACAGGAGCAATCGGAGCTTATTGCGGCTGCCAAAGTGGACAGCGTTGTAAACAATGCCCCTGCTTGCGAAACAGCGGTACAGGCAGACGAACCACTGCAAGCACCGATTGTAACACCGTTGCGCGAGGACACTGTAATGTCATTATCATTTAAAGTTATCGCGCCTATATCAAAGCTGAAAATTCTTAAACAATATTTAATAGACGGAGGGTTTAATTATGAGCCAATCTAACGCATTGCAAAAGCCTAAATTTAGCGTGGCAATCCAAACTGATATGTATAGAAACCTTATCAACAATACTTTACAGGACGCAAAACGCGCGAGCCGCTTTATCGCATCAATAAGCAGTGCCGTTGCAACAAACCCTGCATTGCAAGAATGTGATGCAGGAACAATCTTATCAAGTGCGCTTTTGGGCGAGGCGCTTAATCTATCGCCAAGCCCACAGCTTGGGCAGTATTACCTTGTACCATATAACGATAAAAAACGTGACTGTAAGGTAGCGCAGTTTCAGTTGGGTGCAAAAGGGTACAAGCAGCTTGCTATCCGCAGTGGGCAATATTTAGACATTGATTGCATTGAAATAAAGCAAGGCGAATTTATAGGTAGAGATAAACACAGCGGTAAGCAACGCTTTGAATTTATCGAGGACGATGCCGCGCGAGAAAACTTGCCTACTATTGGATATTTAGCATA
>JAVWEG010000143.1:1067-2691 GCA_036641735.1 Oscillospiraceae bacterium | reverse complement strand
TAAAGGGTGAACAGAGATAAATTGTAACGCGTTTTTCCATATAAACCCACGAAAACTCATAAAATTATCATCTAAATGTCCTAATGCAATTTGCCGTCTTTGATATATAACACCCATTTGTGGTGTAGTGCCTAGCATCATTATAGTGCAAAAACATATAATAATGCACAAAACTATTAAGATGAAAACAGCGTTGAATATAAAACGACTTTCGTTTAAAAGCAAAGTGGGACGTAGCTGAAGAAGGATTAAAATTATAAGGCTTATAATTGCACCAACAAAAAATATGGCGGCAAGTATAGGTGACATTTTATCCTCAGGTGGTATTTTTAATAACGGCATAAGGATGAAGAAAACAAATCCTATTATTGATAACGTCAAAACAGTTTTTGCGTAAAATTTCGCACGGTTTCGCTGCTTTAACGCAAATGGTGCCATAATAATAAATCCGGAGCAGATGCCAAGCCAGCCGGCAGAAGAATTTGCGATAAGCTGTAATACAAAAGCGCAACAGCAGCCAAATAAATAGATTGGTTGGCTTGTATTCTGCTTATTAAAAACAAACAGTGCTGCCAAAAATATTACAACGCATTGCGCAAAAGTGGATACAATATTAAAATTACCCAATAAAGATAAAAAATGCGTTATATACAAATCGAAATTCGGCGGATATAAAAACAATGGGTTAAACCTTAATATTTGCAACACAGAAATGAAAGACAAACAAAATATAGTGGCAGTAAGCACGTATGCGTGCCAAGCTTGAAAACTGTACCATTGTGATACGATAGCGGCTATTAAAACATAACAAATCAAAGTGAAAAAGCCATCGTATCTGGTATCTTCTCCATACCATACTATATAACCGTACTTAGATAACAATGCTGAAAGAAAGCCAAGAACACCAAATATTATTAAACCATACAAAAACCAAGATGCTTTTTGATGCTTAACAGGCAAAATTAAGCATACAGTAATAGCAGATAACGCGGTAACTAAGCATATTGCCCAAAGAGAAACAGCTTTTGCAGATGATATGTTAAAATAGCCTTTATTGTAAATCAATGGTAAAACAGCCCAAATAGCTATTACAAGCCCTACAGATGTAACGTTGCGCCCGCGCAAGGCTGATTGCTGTAATTTAAGATTGGCGTTGTTCTTCATTTGCGCCTGCCTCCTATTAAATACAAATGTACACAAACAGCCGCGTTAATTTTAATGAACGAGTATGCGGACATTGTTTATAAAAAACCGTACTATGCGCGTGCTATGTATCTATATGTATAATTAATTTTCGAAATTCAATTTATATACATTTTGCAAATTATAACATATGCATCATAAAATTGCAAAATCCATATAATTTTTTCGAAAATATCATATTTTAGACTAAATTTGCAATATTTGGGTATAAAAATGCATTTGTATTGACATTGTTAAGCAAATGAAATAAAGTTAAAATAACTAACAAGAGGGAAATTTGCAATTATATCCTTATGTAGTAAAAGTTTAATGGAGGAATTAAAATGTTTAAACGCGGAATAGCATTATTATGCGCTATTGTTATGGTGGCGGCTACTCCATCAACATTATTGATGGAAACAGCATATGCACAGGAGGTAGT
>JAVWEG010000143.1:0-1057 GCA_036641735.1 Oscillospiraceae bacterium | reverse complement strand
AATGGCACTGCAGCTGGAACACTTACGGCATCAGGCAGAATTGTTAATGTTACGAATAGCACGGGTGGAACGTTTGCTAAAAAAGGCGATAAAATTCAATTCATCTATGCGTTGTCTGATTGCGAATGGGCGAACAATGCTACCAAACAAGCTATTTTAGGCTTTTGTTTCACTGTTGCATATGATGAAGCTGTACTGGAATTTGTACCAAAATCGGGAGTTAACCCTTCGAAAGATAATATGGTTGCTGCAAAAGATTTAAACATATCAGGGAATGCATCTCCAGGAAAACTTACTTTGTTGGGTGATGCAAATACGTTAGAAAGTTTCTGGAATGCCGTGGCCGGAGATTTTTTTGTTCTTGATTTTATAGTTAAATCTACAACAAATAATGATGTATCAATTACTGTTGGAAATGATGTTACTTATGGTTCTTTTGATGGCAATATAAAAGCAGCCACGGTGAATGCTCAGCCTATCCCTAAATTTACCATAGATAATACTGTACCTAAAATCTCTTTGGATGGAGAGGTTTGTACAGCGGACACCGCTAAGCTGGATTATTCTCCGGTGACTGTTGGGGCTACTGATGAAACATCTAACGATGTTACAATGACACTTGACGGTAAAGCCTTCACAAGTGGTACATCCTTCAATGCTACAACCGGTGTGTTTACGGCAACAGACTCTGCAAAAAACACGGCTACACTTACACTTACAGTAGATACAACAAAGTTAAATGAACTTCAGAATATAATCAATGCTTTAGTTATAGATGTTAACAAAATGGATTATGCGAAAACATCCACAATAATTAATGAAATAAACGACAAACAGATGAAACTGTCGTTAAAAGCTCAAGCTAAGTTGAAAAGTTCAAGATACATAGAAGCTGTCAGAGTGCTGGATACAATTGAAACTGCAATAAAGACACTTGATGCCAAAATGTTGAACTTAAACCCGAATTCTATAAAATTCGATTCAAATATTGAGATTAATGCAATTAATGCCGAAGCTGACAAACTTTTGGCAAATAACAATGTTGCTAAATCAGTTG
>JAVWEG010000142.1:0-2751 GCA_036641735.1 Oscillospiraceae bacterium | reverse complement strand
GTAAGGGTGGACAAAGGGCTTCTAAGGTTATAGCACCGTTCTATTGGGACTACTGTGAAAAGTGGCAAGAATACATCATACAGCCGCGCACAGAGCCTATGAGAGTTATTCATTACCTTACAGTTGCAAAAATTGAAAAAAGCAGCAATCCTACACCGATAGATGTATATATGGGTCAATTCGATTAAAAAAAACAAAATAACAAAAAACAGGGCAGCTCATCGAAGCTGCTCTGTTTTGTTTAAGAGAGGTTTTTACAATGAAAACTAATAATCAAGATTTTTTTGTTACCTATGCCTGCCTAACCGAAACGTTCAAGCTTTCCGGCTATACGTTAAAAGTAATTTCGCTTTTAATAAAAGCGACTAATCATAGCACTAAATGCAGCTTTATGGCAAAGAAAACCTTAGCGGCAAAATGCAAATGCAGTATTTCTACTATAAGCAGAGCATTACGTGAGCTTAGAAAAATGAATTTACTACTTGTTGCACCTTGTATGTATGACAGAAAAAACGTAATGATTAAAAGGCAATCATCAAATGATTATTATGTAAACTTTGAATTGCTCGATGCTTCTGACGGAACAAAAATTAAAGTAAGCGGAGAATGTACAGAGCTTACTGCAAACGAATTAATTGTTTATAATTTCATAAGCAAACGTGTTGGTACAAGAAAAAGCTTTTCATTATCTAGGCGAGAAATCGCGCAAAAATGCAACCTTTCAACTTCAACCGTTTATTATGCAATTATCAAGCTTGAAAAGAAAGAGCTTATTATCGTTAATCGCACTAAACAAAACAAAGTATCTCTTACAAACGAATATTCCCTTATTTTTAAAGAAAGAAGTGTAAAAATGAAATCAGAGCTAAGTAACCCACTTTTAGAAACAAACAAAAGCAAGCTTTCATCTAATGGCATAAAGCTGTTTACTTATTTACAGAGATGTGCAGCCTATGACAGCTTCAGCAATCCGCAGAAGCTATCAAAGAAAATTGGTATTAATGAATGTCTGTTTAACGAAGCTGTAGATGAATTAGAGCATTATCAGCTGCTCGCACGCTGGCATAGTGATATAAGCTGTAAACCCAAAAAATGGCATTATACTTTATCAGCTATGCTTACAGAAGAGGAATTTCCAAACGCGCTGCCCATTTTACCAAGCGATGTAACAAATGGCGAACCCTTTAGAGTTTCTTTGCAGAATACCATATTTGCTCTTAGTGATTTTACCCCACAAGACATTAAGCTTTATTGTGCATTAATATATTTACTGCAAAGCAATGTACCGCCCTCGTTATACACCATTAAAGAGCTTTGCTCTTTACCCTCTAAAGCTTTCACCGCTTCCCTTTCTACGCTCACCAAAGCTAAATACCTAACGCAAAAAGAAGATATGATTGAATTAGTTCAAGCATACAAAACAGTTTTACTCAAAAAACAATATTTCTCTTTATCCCCTACTCAATTTACTATTTACACTTTTCTTAGTTATATAGCTGAAAGCAATGCAAAGGTGTTTATAACGAGTAGTAGCATTTCAGAGTATACCAAAGTGCCGCTAAGCACGGTCAATGGTGTCATAAAAAAGCTTATAGATAATGGCTTTATCAAAACTCAGTTGTTTAATTATTCAGACGGCGGCATTGCAGGGCGAATTATTGAGTTAGTCGATAAAATTGACACGGGGCTTTAGTCGTTGTGTGACACCCCTTTAACTATGTAGAATTTAAAGATATTACTACTATAAAAAGATAAATTAAATTTAAAGCTGCCATTATAGACAATAATTTTATTTTAATAAATTTTTGCATTGTCGATGCGCGTTTTTTCTTTTATTGTCAGTCATATTTTTTCAGAAAGGAGATAAACAAATGCTTGATACAGTAGTAGTAAAGCTTACAAAGCAGCTTCATCAGCTTACTGTTGGTGACAGAGTAAAGCTTAACAGCGCCATATACTGGCTTGATACAGACGGCGAAAGCTTATGGCGAATATCAGTTTATGATAAACGCTACGGTCTAAAAGGATACCACGGCAAAGTAGTAGCAAAATACACGAACGGTGTCATAATACCGTGCGATAAATAACCGTGCAATGCCTTACGTGATAAAGTTATGAAAACAAATGGCTAAATCGGATAAAATGCAGCCTAAAAGTAGTGAAATACGCAAAAATGATGCTTTGTACAAGTAAAGATTATTTATTAATTTATTTTGGAAACAATAAAGCTTGTATTAACTGTTGAAATTGGGCAGTGAAAAGAAACTTATAAAAAGTGTTGCATTTTGTCTTACAAATTGATATAATATAAGTAAGCAGGAGGGAACGAAATGCAATTTGAATGGAATAGCGAAAAAGAACAAGCTAATATAAAAAAGCACAATTTGGATTTTACAACAGCTGCATATGTTTTCGATGACACCGATAGACTTGAATTTTTCGATAAAATTCACTCGACAGACGAAAACCGATATGTTACCATAGGGGCAATCAATGGTGTTACTGTTGTAGTTGTAATGGTTGTATACACTGAGAGAAAAGAAAAAATCAGACTAATATCAGCACGTAAGGCTACACCTAAAGAAAGGAGCTTGTATTATGAAAATCTCCAAAAGTATTGATTTCAGCAAAAAATTATCACCAAAGCAGCTTGAAATGTTGCAAATAATGGATGCCTCCCCTGTTGTTCCTGATGAAGATTGTCCCGAATTTTCAGAAGCCGAGCTTATGCAGTTCAAGAGAATATCAAGC
>JAVWEG010000141.1:0-2991 GCA_036641735.1 Oscillospiraceae bacterium | reverse complement strand
GTAGCCATATTATTGTGTTGAATAATCATAATTTTACCTCCATGTTTATTTTGTTATTGTGGCTAAGCGCCGTCCTTAGCGCCGCCTCTTTTATTGTGGAGCTGATGTGCAGCTCTATTTGTGACCATTCAAGCAAGCTAAAGCTATGCGGGTCCACAAAGTTTAACCTGTTTGAACCACGGATTTTTCCGTTCACTTTAATTATCGGCAAATTAAAATATAACTTAAATGCTAAACAAACAAAAAATTTGCGCTAAAAGCCAATATTATCAAAAGCAGTAAGCTCTTGTGTGCCGGACTCTTTTTCGTAAAATGTTATTTTCACTTTATCATCTTGATTAGTGACGGCAAGCTCATCGGAAATGCTGCCCTGTACACTGAATAAATATTCGGGATATTCATTTAGCAACATATAATATGTGGTGAAGCTGCCCTGAAATTCACTGCCGATACGCTTGATTGTGCCTGTAAGCTCTTTTACGTCACTGGTAACATTACCTACATTTTGGTTAGACGGGTTTGCACGCATAGCCTTTTCGTAAGACAGCCTTGCTTCGCTTACGCTCTCACCTACACCAACTGTTTGATAATCCTCTACCGAAACATACGCGTATTGCTTTATAAGCCCTTCAGCATCTTTAAGTGTCATAAAATACGTAGGGCTGCCATTGAGGTTTACTATCAGCGGAAAAGCCGCTTGATAGCCGAATTGCTGTACTTTACCCTGCGCAGATTGCTGTGCAGACATCTCTGTAGCACCGCTTATGCGATAAAGCTTAGGCTCCTTTGTTACCATATCTACCATTATAAAGCCGATAGCGCTCTCATCTTGTCCTACGCTTGTAAGCCCTGTGAAATAGTAACAGCGGTCATTATTGTATATTATTGCGCGCCCTTGTGAGGTGCGATATTTGTCTTTGTCGCTGAAATTTAAATAGCCGTGTACATATTCGCCCTTATTGTTAATTTGCGCGTTGATAAAGCTCTCGGGCTGTACACGATCTACCCATTTAGGCATATTGGCAATATCGTGATATTCGCTTTCGCCTGTAGCTACGTCCATTATAATAGCACCTGTCGCTTCAGGCAGTGCAAAACCACGCATATATTTATAAGTGGAAATTACCCAATATGGGCGGCCTGTGTCATCAAGCTCAAAGCTATAGTCCGTCATACCCTTAAACGGTGCGGCGGTAAAACGTGCGTAAAACGCTAAATCTTGCCATAAATACGCGTTTGGCTGATATTTGATATTATAACCGTCCACATATTCTACGTCTTGCGGATTAGTGGCGGATACCACCACATAGCCGGGAGTACCGTTAAAGTTACTCAGCCATTTAAAAAGCCCTGAATGTAAAGTAGGCACTGCCCATACAAGCTTGCCATTTACCTGCTGCAAAGTAGGCTCGCCAAGCACTACCTGGCTGCCGAGGCTTGGGCGCTCGCCAAGCTTTTTGTCTGCAAGCTTAGATGCCATATGCACATCTACTATAGGAAGCTGGCTCATATCTACTGTATTAAAGTCCTCTGCAAAGTTCATCTCCGCAAGCTCAGGCATCTGAGAGCGGTACGCACCTACGTTAAACAGTACCGACGAGCCAATGTTGACGGCGAAATAAGCTACCCATACTATTCCTAAAATAATAAGGGGGGCTTTAGCCATCTTGGAGTTTTTGGCAAATGCTACGTGAGGAGCGCCGTTGTCGCCCTGTGTGATAGATAGCTTGCCTATTTTATCAAACGAAAAAATAAGCACAAACACGGTGAGAAGCACACAATAGAAAAATGCCGATTCAGGATACAACGGATTAAGATTAAGGTGATTAAACACCACATACAATGCCGCCAGAAGCACTGCCAATAAACTTGCTTTTAGTTTGAAATGCTTTTTCAATATTACAATCTCCATTCATATTTTATAATGTATATTATACTCTTTTATAAAGCGCAAAATATAGATATTTTTTAAACAGTATAACATTTACTGCGTTTTTTACAAAAAGCACAATAAATCGTCTGTCTATATCGCATATTATATAACAAAGAGCAATGTAAATCAATCAAAAAAATGTTTGGCGCTAAACAAAACTTTACAATACCCCGATTGATACTTTTGTATTTATACGATATACTGATAATGAAAATATCGATAATTTTGTTGGGAGGATAGTAATTTGAAGACGACAAGTCCTGAAATCTCACGCGAAAAGCTGCAATACCTTACTCTTTTAGCTGAAAAATATCCAAGTATCCAGCAGGTATGTACAGAAATTATTAACTTGCAGGCTATTCTTAATCTGCCTAAAGGCACCGAGCATTTTATCAGCGATGTACACGGAGAATATGAGGCGTTTTGCCATATTCTTAATAATTGTTCGGGCGTAGTGCGCGAAAAAGTAAGCCTTATTTACGATGGCAAATTATCCAAAGCAGAGCAAGCGGAGCTATGCACTTTAATATATTATCCCGAAGAAAAAATGGAGCTGTGCCGACAAAATGGCTCGCTCGATGACACTTTTTACGAAACCGCTTTATTGCGCTTAATAGAGCTGTGCCGCAGTGTGGCAAGTAAATACACGCGTTCTAAAGTGCGCAAGGCATTGCCTGTGGCATTTAGCTATATTATAGACGAGCTTTTGTATGCGTGGCCGGGCGAAAATGTAAATCAGAGCGTTTATCATACCAATATCATAAATGCTATTATTAATCTTGATAATGCAGAGGAATTTATCGTGGCAATATCAGATTTAATTAAGCGCCTTGCCGTAGACCGTTTGCATTTGGTGGGAGATATTTTTGATAGAGGTGAGGGAGCGGAACGTGTATTAGAGCTGCTTACACATCATCATAGCGTAGATGTGCAGTGGGGTAACCACGATATTTTATGGATGGGTGCTGCGGCAGGCAGTAAAGCTTGCATTGCTACGGTAATTAAAAACAGTATTTTTTATCATAATTATTCTACACTGGAAAACGGATATGGTATTT
>JAVWEG010000140.1:0-2993 GCA_036641735.1 Oscillospiraceae bacterium | reverse complement strand
GCTTTTACTGCCTATTGGCGAATTTGAAAAATCCGATATCCGAGATATGGCACAAGAAGCAGGGCTTAGCTCTAAAGATGCGCCCGATTCACAGGAAATATGCTTTATTCCCGATGGTAATTACGCTAAATATATTAAAGACCTCGGCTTTACCTCTATGCAGGGCAGCTTTATAGGGCCGCGCGGCGAGGCGCTCGGCGCGCACAAGGGTGTAGAGCATTACACCGTAGGACAGCGCAGAGGGCTTGATATCGCCTACGGCGAGCCTGTTTTCGTAAAAGAAATTAAACAAGACGGCAATATATTGTTAGCACTTGGCGGAGACGATTTATCAAACGAAATATCCATTCAAGACCTTGCCTTTACTCGCGCTGTGCATATGGGCGATAATGTTACGGTGAAAATACGCTCACGCGCTACTGCTGTGCCTTGCACCATAATTAAATCGGACGAAAATAGCATTAGCATAAGCTTTAATTCCCCTGTCCGTGCGGCAGCACCCGGGCAATCGGCTGTTTTTTACGATGGCGATTTAGTACTTGGCGGCGGCATTATAAGCAAAATTTTATAATATTGCTCTGAATAAAAACATTTCACTCCGTACACAATAGTGTCGGGGTGATTTTTTATGTATCTTAATGATATTCCATCTGCTTTTGAGCTGATACTGGAAAACGATGCGGCGCTTGCCGATATGTTTTACGCTTTACCCGTAATGGAGCGCGAAAAAGTGGCAAATGCAGGGCTATATTCGGCGCAAGAGGTATCAAGCTACATCGAAAGCCTAATACTCTGATATTTTTTTAAAAGCGGCAATAACAAACGTAAATTGCGTTTGCTATTGCCGCTTTACTATGCCTATTTAAGTGCAAAATCCATTTTACAATTATATTTGATAGTGCTATAATTTAAACCGGTATTTAACACAAGAGGAGAATATTTATGAAGCTGATGATTTTTGTACTTAATGACACAAGCAAGCTTGAAGCGGTACTTTCAAAGCTGGAACACGACGGTATACGCGGCGCTACTATTTTGCAAAGCCGCGGTATGGCAATGGCGCTTGAAAACTATATGGAGGGTTCTTTTTTAGGCTCCTTGCGTGCGGTAATGGAGCCTGACCGCGAAGAAAACAAAACTATTTTTGCCGTGATAAAAGACGACCAAACACAAATAGCCGTAAATGCAATAGAGCGTATTGTCGGCAGCCTAGACGAGCCTAACACAGGAATATTGTTTACTGTGCCGATAGATTATGTAAAAGGCTTGCCCACAGGAGGCAACAGTTAGTATTATGGAATTATCTGTATTATTCAGCCTTGCAATAATGCTGTTTTGCGGCTTAATATTTGCAAAGCTTATCCGCATACTAAAGCTGCCCGACGTTACAGGCTACCTTGTAGGCGGCCTTATTATCGGGCCGTCTGTTTTAGGAATATTAAGCGCCGCTAATGTTACCAGCTTGTCAATGATATCCGATATTGCGCTCGGCTTTATTGCGTTTTCCATTGGCAGCGAATTTAAAATAAGCTATTTCAAAAAAGTGGGCTTTACCCCTATTGTAATAGCTATTTTCGAGAGCCTTGCCGCGGTGCTTTTAGTAACGCTTGGGCTTGTGGCTATAGGGCAAGAGCTGCCATTTGCCCTAGTGCTTGGCGCAATAGCGGCAGCCACCGCGCCTGCCGCCACTATAATGGTGATAAAGCAGTATAAGGCTAAAGGCGCCGTTACCGAAACTTTACTTAGCGTAGTGGCACTTGATGATGCAGTGGCGCTAATAGCGTTTGGCATAGCTGTAGCTGTGGCAAAATCACTTGTAGGCGGTGGTGACAGCTCTATTTTTATCAGCATTTTAGCGCCGCTTTGGGAGATAATACAAGCACTGTGCATAGGTGCAATTATCGGCATAGCATTTACTTTTACTTTACGATTTTTTAAATCCTCCGCTAACAGGCTATGTTTATCGGTAGGCTTTGTATTTATCACCACCGCTATAGCCAATATCCTCGGCGTAAGCGCTCTATTAATGACTATGGCTATGGGCGCTGTATTTGCCAATATGTGTAAAAACTCGTCCGAAATAATGGGCATATGCGATAAAATCACTCCCCCTGTTTTTATGATGTTTTTCGTATTATCGGGCGCAGGGCTAGACCTTGCAATATTGCCGCAAATAGGCTTAATAGGCATAGTATATATAGTATTGCGTGTAATAGGCAAAATTTCGGGTGCCGCGCTTGGCGCCAAAATAATGAAAGCACCTGCCAATGTAGCCAAATATCTCGGCCCTGCGCTTATTCCGCAAGCAGGTGTTGCTATAGGGCTTACCTTTGTGGCGGCAAGCGTAGTGCCGCAATATGCACAGGTAATACGCGCTGTGATATTATGCGCCACTCTGATATACGAGCTGATAGGCCCCGGCATTACTAAGCTGTCACTCACTAAAGCAGGCGAAATAAAAGAATAATTATTTTTAAAAGCAATGTATAATATACGCTAAAATACCTATACTACTATTGTAGCGGCAGTGCTACACATAAAATCGGACGCATTTCTTTATCGGCATTAGCCACCAAAGAAAAACGTCCGATTTTTACTTGAATTTCTATTTTATTTACAATTGCACTCTTTATAACTTTATTATATAATAAGCTTGTATTTATCGTACTATAGTATATTTTAATAAAGGAATGTACAATAATGAAAAAGATATATCATAATGGCAATATTATCACAATGGAGTCCGATTTATATGCACAGGCTGTGCTTACAAACGGCTCTTGCATTGAAGCTGTAGGCAGCTTTAGCTCCCTAAAATCTTCTTTCCCCGATGCCGAAATAATAGACTTGGAAGAGCATACTATGCTGCCTGCATTTATAGATGCGCACGGCCACTTTTCGTCTTATGCAAATGCACAGCTGCAAGTATCACTCGAGGGCAGCTGTAGCTTTGATGATATTGCAAATCGTATACTCAGCTTTATTAAAGAAAA
>JAVWEG010000139.1:0-3063 GCA_036641735.1 Oscillospiraceae bacterium | reverse complement strand
TTTCGCTACTACTTTTGCCGGAGTTGTATAGCTCGACTATTTGCTTTTTGTACTCTTCTGTATACTGTTTTGTTTTTGCCATAACTTTTTACTTTACCTATTTTTATTCTTTTATTATATCACGTTCGATAAAATGTTGTTCAATTTAGTATAGCCTTATCAGAACGCGTCTTGCACGGTTACTGTACAACAATACTTTATCATAAATACGAGCTTGTTTTTCACGGCAAAAAACTGCCTTTCACCTAAAAGGTGTTTTAACTCGCTAAGATTTATGTTAAATTCAGCCTATATAAAGATGTATATAAAATGATGCAAGGAGCAGCTTGCGTTTATGTAATGCTCATCCTACTCTAAAGCGCTTGGATTAGAGCCGGGTGAGTATAAGCCCTTTAAGATTAGAACCCCACAAGTTGGAGAATGGAGAAGCGTATGAAAAAGGCAAAAAGCATAAGCATGGGAGAAGAAAGCGAAAATCGACGCAATTCATCACAGTTTGACTATGAGCGCTCTGAGCAGGAGGCCGACAATATTTCCCGCCGATTTAAAAACAGCGGTGATGTAAAAGCTGCTATGTCAAGCCAAATGGGGATTGATTTTTCCAGAGTACATGTGCATCAAGACGCAGCCTCAGACCAAGAGACACGCCGACTGGGTGCTACCGCCTTTACCCGTGGTAATGATGTTTTTATGGGTGGAGAGGACACCCTTAGCAGGGCAGGCGCCACAGAAAACCAGGTGCTGGCGCATGAGCTGACACATACTGTCCAGCAAGGTGTTGCTTCCCAGATGGGCAGCGGTGTTTCTCAGGCTGCGCCGACAGGTGCAGTGCAGATGTGGAATCCGTTTAAGAAAGTGTCCAACCATTTTCGCCGCAAAAAAGAAGAAAAAGCTTTTGACCGCGAGCTTTCCGGCCGCCTTGCCCGCCTATCGGCACAAAGCTCAGGCGCAGACACGCTTGAAGCTAAGCTCAGCCAATTATCGGCGAAGAACGCGGCTCAAAGCGGCGGCGATGACGACCTCGACAGCCGCCTTGCCCGCTTATCGGCACAAAGCTCAGGTGCCAAGCCGCATCGCAAGGCTACAAAAAACAGCTCATCGAAGCGTCGCAAATAATCGACCATACGTATGCAATATAGCA
The DNA here is from genome assembly GCA_036641735.1 of Oscillospiraceae bacterium. GTDB lineage: Bacteria > Bacillota > Clostridia > Oscillospirales > Ruminococcaceae > JAGPHI01. The sequence goes on along the minus strand of JAVWEG010000139.1, from coordinate 1,922 downwards.
TTTGACAAATATAATAGTGATACTCATCAAACTCTAATCCATTTGAAAAGCATCGGTTGTCAGCCTATTCTTGAAAAATACTGTAGCTGCTTTGACCTAGCGCTGCTTAATGGTGAGGTTGCCGATTACCGTGAGACACTTCGTCTTGCGGTAATTGGTGATGCCGATTTTGATAGTGAGCGTTGCCACTACCTGCTGTCTCTTTTGGATTATTACCCTGTCAGCCTTACGCTGTTGGAGATGTAGAAAAGCTGGTACGGCTGGCGCTAGAGCCTATTCTTGAGCTTGGTATCAAGGTAATAGCGCTTACAGAGGACACGATAAATCTGCATCCCTATGTACCCGTTGCTATTAGCAAGGTGAAAATCAAAAATCATACTCGTAGCGAGCGCATCACCTATTGGGAGTGTTTTCGTGCGCAGTACGGCCTGCAAGCCAAGCTCGACTGCGTAGCCTATGCCAGTAATTTTGTATTGTCTGTAGGCGAAATAGAAAAAGTGGTGCTGGATTTACGCTATCAAGAGCAATGCGGTGTACCTATTACCAACGAGACGGTTGCCAATGCCTGCTACAACGCAATCAAAACCTTGCGTCAGGGCAACATTAAAAAGATTAACAACACCTACACCTTGGAGGATCTCAAGCTGCCACCCGAGCAAAAAGATATGCTGCAAAACCTCTGCAATCACGTCCTCTATCGTCATCAGGTGTATGATACATGGGGTATGGAAAAATGCTATCCGTACGGGCGCGGTGTGTCTGCGCTGTTTACAGGCCCTCCCGGAACAGGCAAAACAATGGGAGCGCATATTCTATCAAGCCTGTTGCAAATGCAGCTTTATCGGATTGACCTTTCGCAGGTGGTAGATAAATACATTGGCGAAACCGAAAAACGTCTGGAAGAAATATTCAATACCGCCGAAAAGAGCAACGTCATTCTGTTTTTTGATGAGGCTGATGCCATTTTTGGTAAGCGCAGCGAGGTTAATGATGCCAAAGACAAGTACGCCAATACCGAAACGTCTTACATTCTGCAACGAATTGAGGACTATGACGGTATTGTCATTCTTGCCACCAATTACAAAAAAAATATCGACGAGGCATTTATGCGCAGGATTCGTTATCTTGTGGAATTTCCACTACCCAATATTCAGATACGTGAGGAGATTTGGCGAGGAGCATTTGCTAAGCAAGTACCCTTGCAAAGCATCGATTTCTCATATCTTGCTCGCCAGTTTGAGCTTTCCGGTGGCAATATTAAAAACATTGTACTCAATGCCACCTTTTTGGCGGCAGGTGAACATAGCCCTGTTACTATGTCGCATATTCTAAGCTGCGTGAGGAACGAAAACCAAAAGCTCGGCAGGCCAATGCTGGCGCAGGATTTTGCTGAATATGGCATTTTGCAATGCTGAGCATAAGCCAAGATTATCTGCGTAAATTTCATTGCGAACATACTTGTGCAAAATTATGTTTGTGACACGGGCATACATACGCCGCCGTTACTATTGCAGCTTTCATTTTGCAGCAGCTCTATTTTGCTATAATCTCATTATCATAAAAGCACAGCCGCAAGCCCAATTATCGGGCATATATGGCTGTGCTTGTTTTATTAGCTTGCCGCCTAAGCGAGCGGCGGGTAAAGGCTAGAGCCTTTGCAGTCTTATTTGTTCTACGCTCAAAACAATTGCAAACAAAAATGCACTAATTTCATAATTATATGTTATAATAACCTCAAAGGTGGCTGTCGCCACAGCGCTACGCGCTCTGCAAAGCAAAGCTTTGCACTTTTAGAACATTGAAACACTGAGGTGTTATAATAACCTCACGGTGTTACCAAAATCGAAGATTTTGACACCTGAGAGAACATTGAAACACGCAAAAGCGGAGCGCCGCTTTTGTTGTGCGCAGCTACGGCTACG
>JAVWEG010000138.1:295-3074 GCA_036641735.1 Oscillospiraceae bacterium | reverse complement strand
GGCATTGCAATTTGAGGCCCCATTTTACCACCAATCGCGGCGGCGCTCGCGCCTGCTGCGCCCATTGCCACCGTTCTTTTGTTGGTTGCTTGGTTTGCCATTTGCCCCAGCAGCTGAGCGGCGTTCGCTACAGCGCCCTTAAAGCCCTTTGCGCTATAGTCGTAATTCTCCGCTATTTGCGCTTCCATTTCGGCCGCTCTGTTGGGCTTACCAAACATAAGCTTGTAGCGCTCAAGGCCTAAATCGGCAGCATCGTACCCCTGCGCTACGCTATTTACGGTAGCATCGTACCAAGTAGCATCCTTTTGCGACGTTTGCCCCGCGGCGCTTGCCTCGTCAAGCCGTGCGTTTATCGCCTTACGCTTTTGTGCATCAAGTACGTTTTGCCGTCTTTTGTCGGCATCCCTTGCATAGCCGTCTGCCAGCATCCGCGCGCGCTCCTGTGCTATGCCCCCTGCTGTATAGCGGCTTGCCGTTGGCTGTGGGGCGGCTGTTTTTTGCTCCGTCTCCTTTTTTTATCACGCGCTCTATATATTCAAGCAGCGCCTGCTCCAGCCTTGCTTTTGCGTACACTTTCTCACCTCCTTATAGCGCTATGATTTTAGTTGTCGGGGTTGAATAGGTCTAGCTTGTATGAGTTTTAAATTTCATCGGGTCAACACCAAGAAAATTGCACACCGCTATAAATTCACCTGCTCGCAATGGGCGCTTTTCTTCTGAAATACTGCGTTGCAGCTTTCCCATTGTAATATTGGTGGCTCTTGATATCGCCGACATCGAAACACCTTTTGTTTTAATGTATTTAGCAATTTCGCAAGTAACCAAATCAATAGCCGTAGGTTTATTTATCATATTTTTTACATCCTTTCCTTAAAAACTTGGGTATGCCTGTGTTATATCCCTAGTTTCTTATGTTGCCAATAGTATTTCCTTAGAAGCTCAAGTATTTTTCTTGACTATCGTATATATGTATGGTATTCTTGTGTTAAGAGGTGAACTAATTGAAAGATTTAGAATTTGCGAATTGTCTAAAATTAGCTAGATTACAAGCTAAAATATCCGTACGCCACATATCTGAAATCTTAACCGAAAAGGGATTTAGAGCAAGCACCAATACAATTTACAGTTGGGAAAATGGTAACAGCCAACCGACACCCGACGCTTTTTTAATTCTTTGCGCTGTTTATGGAATTTCAGACATATTGTTAACTTTTGGATATTCCACAAACGAAAAAAAGCCCACCATCGAAAACGGCAGCGAGCTTGATGATTGCGAGCAGATATTGATTAATACATATCGTGATATGACACCAAAAGGTCAAAAGGTGTTACTTGATACAGCAGAAACCCTCCACGAGAATTTTAAAAAGGAAGCTGATACCATTTTCGATAATGACAAGGTAGGTTAGCAAATATGCGCAAATAATTTTTACTTATGAGGAATGTGAGAAAATCAATTCGCATTTGCGAAATAAAAAAAGCCGTCAACAACGGTTTAACCGAATGTTGGCAGCTTGCAGAATATTTTAATTTAGACGAAATATTTATCCAAAAAGCAGTTAATTATTATATTAACGTTTGCGGATATTTATTATAAAAACACAATAAAAGGAGAAACAGGTATGAAATGCACAAAATGCGGAACGGAATATGAAACAAAGTTTTGCCCTAATTGCGGTATGACAACAGAGGAACAGTTGCCTAAACCAAACATTTTGCCGAACAATGCACCAAAAAAGAAAACAGGTTGTTTAAAAATTGGACTAATTGTAATTGGCGTTATTTTTTTGCTTGCAATTATTGGTAGCATTTTTGGTAATAAGTCAACGAACAATGGCAGTTCTAGTGTTGCAAGCAAACAAAGCGAAACAATATCTAATAGTAAACCGACAGAAAACGCACCTGAAAGCAAGCCAACAGAAACAATTAAAACAGAGTTTGGTATAAATGAACCTGCTACATATAAAAACACCAAGCTTACCGTTACAAATGTTGAAAAATCTGCTGGTGGTGATTTTGATAAACCGAAAGACGGTATGGAATACGTTATTGTAACTGTAGAATACGAAAACATAGGCGATGATAGGATTTCATACAATCCGTTTGACTTTGAAATGAAAAATAGTCAAGGGCAAATAAACGAATCTACATTTTCTACAATCAATAGTGACACAGCACTTTCAAGCGGAGATTTAGCTAGTGGTGGAAAAGTTAGTGGAACTATAGCTTTTCAAGAGCCTGTCGGAGATACAGAGCTTGTGCTAACTTATACTGGTAGTATCCTTTCTAACAATGAAAAAGTAACTTTTAAACTCCAATAAACAAAAAAACCGTCCTCGGTGTTAGAGCACCAAGAGCGATATATAAGCGGCTTATCTCAAACAATAATACACACTTCATCCGATAGTGACTAAATACAAATGAGCAGATATTGATTAATACATATCGTAATAAGACACCAAATGGGCAAAAGGTACTGTTGGAAACAGTCGAAACTCTGTACAACAACTTTTGCAGTGATGATAATGTTTCCCATAACGTAGGATAACCGGACAGTAGGGGAAAAATAATATTTTAACGGAGGAATTATGATTGACAATGTTATAACTTCAATATCAGAAATTGCACGAAAATATAATGCAGACAAGGCTGTTTTGTTCGGCTCTCGCGCACGGGGTGACAATCGTTTTAATAGTGATTATGATATTGCTATATACGGAATACCCTCAAAAAGCCAACCTATGCTGTGGGCAGCATTTGAAGAACTTCCCACGCTTTT
>JAVWEG010000138.1:0-285 GCA_036641735.1 Oscillospiraceae bacterium | reverse complement strand
TATAGTATTTGTATCAGATAATACAAGTTCTCAACTTGTAGAAAACATTAGAAAGGACGGAAAAATAATTTATGCAAAAGATTGAAAACTATAAAAGTGCGGTGATACAGCTTGCAAAAGCCATTAATATGTATAAAAACAGCCCTCAAGATGAACTGTATCGAGATGGACTTATTCAGCGTTTTGAGTTTACCGTTGAGCTTGCTTGGAAATCCTTGCGAGAGTATCTTGAAGATCAAGGCTTTACATTGGCGATAACCACGCCGAGAGCTGTAATGAAAGAGG
>JAVWEG010000137.1:0-3109 GCA_036641735.1 Oscillospiraceae bacterium | reverse complement strand
ATTACAAGCCTAACAGGGCTTCGTTTGTTTAACCGTTATGATGTAGAAGATATCGGTGAAGCAATATTCAGTGCGGCTATTCCTACGGTGTTTAGTGAGCCACAGCTTGACAATACTTATAAAGAACTGCCAAGCGGCGAATATACTGTATTTGCAATAGAATATTTACCCGGACAGTTCGACGCGCGCGCTGCATCCTGCGCAGAATGTATACAGCTGCAAAGTATGGCACAGCGCCCAACCGTGCGCACGGCACGAGTGTTTGCACTATCGGGAAATATATCGTCAAAAGAGATTGAAGTTATCAAAAAATATCTTATTAACCCTGTAGAAGCGCGCGAAGCATCACTTGAAATAAAAGATACTATTAAGGTGCAATATGAGCTGCCTACAGATGTAAAAACCCTAGACGGATTTATCGGCTTAGATAAAAAAGGACTTGCCGATTTTGTGAACGAGTATTCTTTAGCTATGGATAACGACGATATAGCGCTATGCCAAAAATATTTTATTGAAGAAAAACGTGAGCCTACTATCACCGAGATACGGATGCTCGACACTTATTGGTCTGACCATTGCCGCCACACAACGTTTGGCACTATTATTGATGAAACCGTGTGCGATGATGAGCTGTGCAAGCAAGCCTACGATATGTACCTTGATATGCGTAAAACTGTACACGCAGGCAAAAATAAACCGATATGCCTTATGGATTTGGCTACTATCGGAGCAAAATATTTAAAAAAGCAGGGGATACTTAAAAACCTTGATGAATCTGATGAAATAAACGCTTGCAGTGTGCGTATTACAGTGGATAATAATGGCAAGGACGAAGATTATTTATTGCTGTTTAAAAATGAAACGCATAATCATCCTACCGAAATAGAGCCGTTTGGCGGAGCTGCCACTTGTATAGGCGGCGCAATACGTGATCCTTTGGCGAACCGCGGATATGTGTATCAGGCAATGCGCGTTACAGGCGCTGGCGATCCTTTAGTGCCTATTAAAGATACTATGAAGGGCAAGCTGCCACAGCGCAAGCTGGTAACTACGGCGGCGGCAGGATATTCGTCTTATGGCAACCAAATAGGGCTTGCCACAGGTATGGTGGACGAAATATATCACGAGGGCTACAAGGCTAAACGTATGGAAATAGGCGCTGTAGTGGGCGCTGTGCCTGAGGCTAATGTGCGCCGTGAAGAGCCAAGCGAAGGAGATATAGTGATACTGCTTGGCGGACGTACAGGACGTGACGGATGCGGCGGCGCGACAGGCTCGTCTAAAGCACATAAGCTGGAGAGCCTTGAAACTTGTGGGGCAGAGGTGCAAAAGGGAAATGCGCCTGTAGAGCGCAAGCTGCAACGTTTGTTTCGTAGCAAGGACGTTACTCGTATGATACGTCGCTGCAACGATTTTGGCGCAGGCGGTGTATCGGTAGCTATAGGCGAGCTTGCGGACGGGCTTATTATAGATTTGGATAAAGTGCCTAAAAAATATGATGGACTGGACGGCACGGAGCTTGCTATATCAGAGAGCCAAGAAAGAATGGCTGTGGTGGTAGAGGCGAAGGACAAGGACGCATTTATTGAAGCTGCAAATGCCGAAAACCTAGAAGCTACCGCAGTGGCTGTGGTAACTAAGGAAAAGCGCTTAGTTATGCAATGGCAGGGCAAGACAATTGTGGATATTGACAGAGCGTTTTTATCGTCTAACGGCGCTGAAAAGCACGCTAATGTATTTATAGAAAAAGGCACTGATGATGTGCATTTGAGCTATTGCGGTACTTTGGAGCAAAAGCTGACGGCATTGATGTCGGATCTTAATATTTGCAGTAAAAAAGGATTGTCGGAGCGTTTCGATTCTACTATCGGCGCAGGTACAGTGCTTATGCCGTTTGGCGGCAAATATCAAATGACACCTATACAAGCGATGGCTGCGAAATTGCCTGTTATGGGTGAGACAAAAACTTGCAGCGGTATGGCTTGGGGTTTTAATCCGTTTATTGCAGAAAAAAGCCCGTATAAGGGCGCGTATCTTGCGGTGCTGGAAAGCGTGGCAAAGCTGGTGGCAGAGGGATTTAGCGCCAAAAATGCTTATCTTACATTTCAAGAATATTTTGAGCGTCTTTATCAAGATGCAGCGCGCTGGGGCAAGCCGATGGCGGCTTTACTTGGTGCATTAAAGGCACAGGTAGATTTAGGTGTGGGAGCTATAGGAGGCAAGGACTCGATGTCAGGCTCGTTTGAAAACATCGATGTACCGCCTACTTTAGTGTCATTTGCAATAGCGGCAGGCAATACAGATAATGTGATAAGCCCTGAATTTAAAGCACCGTGCAGTACGGTGGTATTGCTGCGCCCACAATACGAAAATGGTTTGCCTGTAGCAAAAAGCCAAGTAGATGTTTTTAACAAGGTAGAAAAGCTTATCAAGGATAAAAAAGTGCTGAGTGCATATACTCTTGGCATAGGCGGCATTGCACAGGCTATATGTAAAATGAGTATGGGCAATAGAGTGGGTGTGCGCCTTAATGATAACGTTACCGATGAAATGATGTATGGCTACGGGTACGGCAGCTTTATTTTAGAGCTTGCGGAAAGCGAAAATATAGGCATTGTAATAGGAGAAACCAGCGGCAAATATATTATAGAGAATGGCAACAATACGGCTGATATGGCGGTAGTGCAGGCGGCATATGAGGGAAAGCTTGAGAGCGTGATGCCGTATCATACTAATATTGATGAACAAGTAAAGATAGAAAAAATAAGCTTTGTACCGAAAAATGTGATAAAGCCTAAAATAGGCTGTGCAAAGCCTCACGCATTGATACCTGTATTCCCGGGAACGAACTGCGAGTACGATACACAGCGTGCTGTAGAGCGTGCAGGCGGTGAGGCTGAAATATTTATAGTGAATAATCTTTCGGCGCAAAGCATAAAGCAGAGCGCGAAAGCACTTGTGAAAAGCATAGATAACAGCCAAATGATTATTTTACCGGGCGGATTTTCGGGCGGAGACGAGCCGGATGGAAGCGCTAAGTTTATTGTTTCACTGTTTCGCAATCCTGAGGTAAGTGAGGCGGTGCAAAGGCTTTTGCAGCAGCGAGACG
>JAVWEG010000136.1:0-3128 GCA_036641735.1 Oscillospiraceae bacterium | reverse complement strand
CCAAATATATATATGGCAGCTTTTGATATAATTTAAAATATTGATTTTAAAAATTCTTTTAATCTTTCGTTTTTAGGATTGTCAAAAATGCTTGCAGCAGTCCCCTGTTCTAATATTTTTCCATCGTCCATATATATTACTCGTGTGGCACATTCTTTAGCAAAACGCATATCGTGTGTTACTATAAGCATTGTTGTTTTATTATCTGCAAGTTTTTTTATGGTGTTTACCACTTCGTTTGTGGTTTCAGGATCAAGAGCGCTAGTAGGCTCATCAAACAGCAACAATTGTGGTTTCATAGCCAAAGCTCGCGCAATAGCTATACGCTGCTTTTGTCCACCGGACAGCATTGCAGGATACTCTTCTGCTTTACATCGCAAACCGACCACGTCCAATAGCTCCAAAGCATATTGATGTGCATCTTGCTTATCCATACCCAGCACTTCGATAGGTGCCATTGTAATATTTTCAATACAAGTAAGATGTGGAAATAAATTAAAATGCTGAAACACCATACCTGTTTTTGTGCAAATCTTGCGTATTTCTTTATCGCTTGGATATTTTGCAATATTGTTTTCGGTGCTTACAAGGGCTTCGCCATCTATTATAATAGTACCGCTTGTTACGCGTTCCAGATTATTCACGCAACGAAGCAAAGTGCTTTTACCACTGCCTGACGAGCCTATTATTGCCACCGCTTCACCTTGCTCTACTTCGAGGCTCACATCGTCTAATGCCAAAAGATTACCATATTTTTTATAAACGTTATTTATTGTTAATACACTCATTGCTATATCTCCTTGCGTTCGTGACGAGAAAAGCGCTTTTCAAGCTTAGATGATAAAATAGTAAGTACAAATGTAAGCGCTAAATAAATGAGCGCAGCTATAAAAAATGCCGTTGGATTTACATCTCTGTTGTTTGCATCTTTAGACGCTTTTAAAAGCTCCGCTACACCTATTGAAGTGGCAAGTGCCGTATCTTTTACAAGAGTAATTACTTCATTGCTTACAGGAGGAATAATACGTGATATAGCCTGTGGGAATATTATAATCCTCATAGTTTGCCACGGACTCATACCAAGAGTGCGTGCGGCTTCGTGCTGGCCGTGATCTACACTTTGTATGCCAGCACGATATATCTCCGCAAAATATGCCGCGTAATTTAATACGAATGTAACTATGGCTGCGGTAAAATGCGGCATACGAAACGCATCGCCAAACATTATTGGCAAACCATAGCAAACGAAAAACAATTGCAATAATAACGGTGTACCTCTGAATATCCATACATAAGTTTGAGAAACAGCGCGTAATAACGGAAATTTAGATATCCCTGCCAAAGCAAATGGAAGCCCAAGCGGTAATGAAAACGCAAGTGTTAAAAAAAACAGCTTTAGCGTCTCCCAAAATCCCGTTAATAATGACGGCATTATTGAACTTATGTATTCCATACTCACAACGTGTCACCTCTCTTTGCTTTAATTATTTTATTGTAATGTCGGCAGAAAACCATTTATTACTTATATCTGCTGATTTTCCATTAGCACTAAGCTCCAACATTATTTTATTTACTTCTTCGGTTAGCTCGGTATCTCCTTTGCGAAAGCCTACAGCGTACAAATCATCGCCAAAATTCACATCAGACACAACATAAGGCAGGCCCATTTTGCCGTTCTTATATCCACCATATACTTCATCTATAATCATACAATCCAATCTGCCTGCCTGCATATCTAATATCACTTCATCATAAGTAGGATATTCTACAATTTTATCTTTAACGCTACTATATACTTCATCGGCTTTTATTGCATCCAGTGCTGCTGAACCTGCTTGAATACCTATATTATATTTAGCAAGATCGGCTTTTTCGCTAACTTTTATATCTTTTTTTGTCATTATAACTATGCGATTATTAAGATATGCTTTAGATAAGCTCATTTTTTCTTTTCGTTCAGGATTAATAGACATACCGTTCCATATGCAATCAATATTTCCGGACGTAAGCTCCATCTCTTTTGCATTCCAGTCTATTGGCTTAAAGGTAGCTTTTACTCCAAGCTTTTCGCATACTGCATTTGCAAGGTCTATATCAAAGCCTACTAATTCGCCATTTGCTTCACGAAATCCCATTGGTGCAAAAGTATCATCCAGTCCAATTATCAATTCACCGTTCTTTTTAATATCTGCTACTTTAGTGGAATAAGTTTTTGCACCGCAAGCTGTAAATGATGTAATAGCAAGTGCTGCACACAAGGTTAGCGTAATTAACTTTTTCATAATGTCCTCCTAATATTTGTTTGTTTTGTTTTTGGAATGACATTAGTATAGCACAATACTTTATCACAGTAAAGCGATAAATTAAGAAAGTGAACATTTTTGTTGCTTTGCATATATTTCTGTTTGAAAATATATATGTAATATACGTATTATACAATTATTAAATACAAAATAGTAATTGCTAACAAAAATATACAATTTAGAAAACAAAATATTGCTACTGCAATAGCAGCAACAACGAAAAAGTTTTGTCCTTGTAATAAAAGAAAGCAAAAAAAACAAACCCACGACAAGTAAAAACAACTTGTCGTGGGTTTGCAAGCTTAGTCAAATAAAATTATCATCGAATTTCATTCAAAGGATTTGAACTCTCACGGAGGATTATGCTCATAATCTTATTCGCTTTGCTTTTTACATAGCCAAAGTACATTTCCAACAATAATTCCAAACAACAGCATTGATAAAAACATTTCATAAAAATGTTGTATTCTCACAGTATCGGGGAAAAGCACGTTTGGAATTATAAGTACAATAGCAGTTGTTAAAAATACCATTGTAGTCGCAATGATAAAGTCTTTCTTGTTTTTAAATAAGAATAAAAGCGGCAGAATAAAACTGGAAAACAGAACACCTCTACAAATTTGAAAAGGATAGATAATAAAGTTGTCATTAAGATTATTTAAAAGTTGCCCAATAAATCCTGCATCATCTGAACTACCAGAGTAAAACACACGTAGTTCTATACATTGCCATGCGATAAAATATCCAAATATGAAGTAAATTACCATATAAATTATACCAAGCATCAGCAAAAGAGATATGGTTTTTTTAGTGTTAAATGTTGTC
>JAVWEG010000135.1:0-3129 GCA_036641735.1 Oscillospiraceae bacterium | reverse complement strand
TTTTGCTTATTCATTACGGATTATTCCATATATCCACCGCGCATAGGGGAGACCGCGTGTTGAGAAAAAATGCTCAAAATACCTGTTTGATATTTTGTTTTATGCGGCTTCCATTCGCTTTTGCGTTTTAAAAGCACCTCATCAATTGCAGCTGTATCCATATGTTTGCCTTGCACACCTACAATGGAAAGTGAGCGCTTTTCAATGTCAATTTCAATTAAATCGCCCTCTTCCACTAGCGCAATTGGCCCTCCGTCTGCGGCTTCGGGAGAAATATGCCCGATAACAGGGCCTTTAGATGCGCCCGAAAAACGGCCGTCTGTTAATAATGCAATAGATTTTGCAAGCTCGGGATCTGAGGATATTGCCTCCGTTGTATAAAACATTTCAGGCATACCGGAGCCTCTTGGCCCCTCGTAGCGAATAAAAACAGCGTCTCCCTGCTTAATTTCGTGTGTAAGAATTGCGTGAATGGCATCTTCTTCACTGTCGAAGGGGCGAGCGTTCAGCACCGCGTGGAACATTTCTTTTGGCACTGCGGTAGGCTTCACCACAGCACCTTCAGGTGCAAGATTTCCACGTAAAATGGCAATGCTGCCATTTGTTCCAAGTGGATTTTCAAATGTATGAATAATATCTGTGTGCTTTAGCCCTGTTTTCTTTAAAAGCTTGTCGCAATGCTCATAAAATCCATTTGCTTTCAAATCTTCAAGGTTTTCGCCAAGCGTTTTTCCTGTAACTGTCATCACATCTAAATGCAGCATAGCTTTTATTTCTTCCATAACGCGCGGCACACCGCCTGCATAATAAAAATATTCGGCAGGCCAATGTCCGGCAGGACGAATATCAAGCAAATAACGGGCATTACGATGTAAACGGTCAAAAGTGTCGCCGTCAATTTCAATTCCAAATTCGTGCGCGGCAGCAGGAATATGCAAAAGGGCATTGGTAGAGCCGGAAATAGCCGCGTGTACGAGAATAGCGTTTTCAAAAGAGTGTAAAGTTACCATATCTCGTGGCTTTAATCCCATTTTTGCAAGCACAACCGCTTGCTTGCCTGCGCGCTTCGCAACTTCGTTTAAATCTTCGCAGGTGGCAGGCATTAGCGCACTGCCGGGCAGCATCAGCCCAAGAGATTCTGCCATAATTTGCATTGTGGAAGCAGTACCCATAAACGAACAAGCACCGCAAGAAGGGCAGGCATTGTGTTTATAAAAAGAGAGCTTTTCCTGTGATATTTCACCGCGTTCAAACTGAGCATTGTATGCGCCTATTTGCTCTAGTGTCAGCAAATCAGGCCCTGCCTCCATTACGCCGCCTGTTACAATAATCGAAGGCATATTAATGCGCCCAATTGCCATTAAATGTGCAGGCACTGCCTTATCACAGCTTGCGATAAAAACACCGGCATCAAACGGGGTGGCATTTGCGTGAATTTCAATTAGTCCGCACAGCACATCTCTTGATGCAAGAGAATAATTTATGCCGTCGTGTCCTTGCGACATTCCATCGCATATATCTGTAGCGAAATATCGTGCCGCTTTACCACCTGCGGCAAAAATAGCGTGCGCCGCGCTGTCGCAAAACTTCAGCAAATGCGCACTGCCCGGATGGCTGTCTCCAAATGTGCTTTCCACCATAATTTGTGGCTTCGCCAAATCCTCCACAGTCCACCCCATTCCCATACGCAATGGGTCGATTTCGGGGGCGATTTTACGAATATCCTGACTGATCATTGAAATTCCTCCGTTCAAATTATGAATATAATGCGTGCGAGAGATAGGATGTCTTTTAATTAAGATTATCATATAACGTTAAAAATAGCAAGCAAAAAATCGATTTTCACTAAATTATGCCTACTATAGCCATAATTTGCAAAATTACTTTATGCAAAACATCCTACCAATTTTAAATTTTATCTGCTGATATCTGATTTAACGCAAAAAAATAACGATGCCTTTTGGAATGGCACCGTTATTTGAATTATTTAAAATCAAGCTCTTTAATGCGATGACGGTTAAAAACCAAATGCATCATCATAGCATCGTGTGCTGCTAAAGTGTTGTGCGCTTTAATCGCCTCCACAATTTCGCGATGCGTGTAAATGGTTTCTTCTAATAATCTCCGCTTTGTAAGTGAAGTGAACAGCTCCACAGATGCCGAAATGATTGGCACAAGATTAGGCACAACCGAGTTTTTACTGCACGAAGCAAGCTTCGCGTGAAATTCAATGTCTTTGTTTGCGTGATTTTTGTGTTCGAGTATTAACGCATCTACAGCGTGGTCGAGCCGTTCAAGCTCGGCAATATCCTCATCAGTGGCATTTTCGGCGGCCATTGCAGCGATGCTTGGCTCCGTCATAAAACGAATTTCAAGTAAATCCAGCGCTAGTTTGTGCTTGTCTTTCATAAAGGCAAGCCCGAGTGGATCGTCCATTGTGCCACTTTTACTGGCAATGAATGTACCTGCGCCACGGCGAATAACCAAAATATTTCGGGAAATAAGAGCGCGAATGGCTTCACGTACTGTACCGCGCCCAACTTGCAGCATAGAGGCAAGCTCGTATTCGCTGGGAATACGCTCTCCGATTTCCAAATCGTGTTCAGCAATATAATCGATAATATCATCAGACACTTTTTCCGCAAGCGGTTTTTTATTGTATTCATCAATATTCACAAAAGTCAGCTCCTTGCAGTAGGTACAAACCCACTTTCTTTTAAAAGGCAACCGAGACATTAAGGTGTTGCACTTTTGGCATCACTGTACGAAAATGACCGCTTATAACGCTTCCACGGCATAATTAGCGGTTACCTTGAAATTCATTATATATGAAAAGCAAACGCTTTACAAGATGTATTGCTGCATAAAGGCATAAAATACGGTAAATACATAGGATGTGTGAAAATTTTGCGTAGTGACATCCTACGTATTTTCAGTTTTGTGTAAAAATTCGACATTGTGCTTTTTGTCACTTCGGACAATTATTACAGCAAATATTGTGCAATACACAAAATAATGTGTAAATCATTGACTTATTTAGTGCATTATGATAGCATAATGTCATCGAAAAAGTATTTGTGCAAAATTAATCGCTTTTTGGTAAAACGCAAAGATGTACTATGTGTTACG
>JAVWEG010000134.1:2913-3158 GCA_036641735.1 Oscillospiraceae bacterium | reverse complement strand
GGGTTAGAGCTTGAAAAGGGCTCGTTTATGAGCTTTGTGTTATCAAAACCGGAGAAGTATTGGCAAGTACATATTATAGGCGGTAATGCCACTATACAGCAGCAAAACAAACAGCCGTTCATCATAAAAGATGGAATGTCGCTTTCTTCAGGCGTAGTAATCGGTACGCAGGGCACGCTGAAAATAGCGGCGGCTGATAATTCGGCAACACAGCCGAATGCAAAAAAGGCTACTTTAGAGATACA
>JAVWEG010000134.1:0-2903 GCA_036641735.1 Oscillospiraceae bacterium | reverse complement strand
GCAAATTAATAATAGTTGTACCGAACACACTGGAGCTTATGCCGGGTGCATTAGTAATTGCCGATAAAGGCAAGGATAATTTTAAAATTTCCGGTACGGTTACAAATAACGCAGGGGCTTGCGATAATACTACGGTAAAGGGCCTTGTAGGTATGGTAGATAAGCAATTAAATACTGTTACACCTGATAAATGGGTGCAAATTGACGATGTAACTATATCAGGAAATACAGTATACGGAGAAACGCTAACCGCAAATATCACATATGTTGTACAGCCCGATAATCCTATCGATTGTGAATATTTGTGGTGTGCAGATGATGTTACGATAAGCGGGGAGACAAGCAGTACACTGATACTTAATGATATAAGCTATATTGGCAAAAAGATTAAAGTGATAGTTTGGCCGAAAATTGGGAATGTTATGGGAACGAACTGGCGCGAGACAAGCACTGTAATATCCGAAAAGCCAGATGCAACACCGGATAAAACAAAGCTTGGAGATATGCTTAAAGTGGCTGCCAAAGATGCAGCAAAGGTAGGCACTATTTGGGTACAAGCAGAAAGCGAATTTAACGCAATAGCACATCAGCATTATGTTACTAAAGCACAAGTAGATGCTTATGCAGAGGCTATAAAGGCAGCACAAGCAATATTTGATGATGCAAAAGCCACACAAAAGCAAGTAGATGATGCACAATCTAGCATTGCTACAGCTAATGCCACATTTACGGCGGCAGGACAAAGCCAAGTGGGCAGAATGGTATGGTTTGGCATTGACGTACTTGATAACGTAACCTACGAAACAACAAAAGATGGTATCGTTTATCGCGGTGTACAAACGCAACTGCGCTTTAGAGACGTTGATGCAAAATCTGTGCTAAAAGACACTGATAAAGTAGAAGTTAGCATATCTTGCGGCAAAAATGAAAACAAAAAAGTGTTAGCATATAGTACTTCAAAGCCGGGCAAAAAGACAACTACAGAAATATTTAATAATACAATCGGCAAAGTAAAAGATTGTGCCACTATATTCTTTGCACCAAATGCTGCATATCCTTCAGATTTGTGGGATACCACTAACTGGACCGGCGCTACAATAGCAGACAAACCTACAAAAATATTTGTATCAGTATATAGAACTGAATACGAAGTGTTAAAAGAGCTTAACAAGGTAGAGACAGGCGCTAAAGATAAATATTTATTGATTTCTCAGAATTTTAAAGAATTTACTTTAAATGAGAAATTTACGGATGCTACAAGCAAAAATCCTATCGCTTGGGCAGATGTAGTACCGAAAGCACCTACACTTAGCTTTGCAGAGGCTGCGAAGAGCGTTACTTATGGTGACGCTAAGTTCACAAATAAAGCTACATTAAGCGAAGGCACAGATGCTATCAGCTATAAGAGCAGCGACACTAGTATTGCTACAGTGGATGCAGCTACAGGCGAAGTAACTGTACTTAAAAATGGTAATGTTACTATTGAAGCTACTAGCATCAACACAGCTACACATATTATTGCTGCTAAGGGCTATAAGCTTACAATAGCGCATAAAATGCTTATAGTAAGAGGCGCTACCCCTAAGGCAAAAATATACGATGGCAATACAGATATCGTATTGGAAAATTGCACACTTGATGGTATAGTAGGTACAGATGAAGTTACCTTAGATACATCTACAGCCACAGCAGCAGCGAAAATAGGCACAGTAGCTGTTACTAAAGCCACCTTTACGCTATCAGGTAAAGACGAAGGCAAATATACGGTTGCATATCCTCCTATTTCGGGTATGGTTACTATCTCGCCAAAGGCACTTACAGTTAAAGGCACTACAGCAGTTGAAAAGACGTACGACGGCAAGACAGACGTAGTGCTTATAGGCGGCACACTTGAAGGTGTGGTAGGTAAAGATGTTGTTACCTTAGCTACACTTACAGGTAAAGCAGCAGCTGCAAACGTAGCGGCAGCAGCAGTAGTAAATACAGATTACACAATAGAAGGCGCAGATAAAGCAAACTACACTATTAAACAGCCTTCAGGTGTAACAGTAAATATTACAGCTAAACCTGTTACTATTACAGGTGTAACAGCTACTAAAACATACGACGGCACAACGGCTGTAACACTAACCGGCACACCGGCGCTTGATGGCGTAATAGCGGCAGATAAAGCCACAGCGACATTAAAAGCCAGCTACCCGACAGCCGGCACTGTAACAAGTGCAGACTGGACAGGCAAACCGGTGGATGTTGCTATCGGCACATATGCACTTGAGGGCGCAGGCGCTTCTAATTACGCATTAACACAGCCAACAGTGCAAGTAACTATTGCTAAAGCAACGCTGACGGTACCTACAGATACAACAAAGCCGACAGCAAGCGAAGTAGCAAAAGTAAATGACAAGCTAAGCACCAGCATAATAACAGGCACAAAAGCCTTGTGCGGCGAAACAGTAGTAGAAGGCGCATGGGCTTGGAAAGACGGCACAATAATTGTGGACAAATCAGGGCTACAAACAGCAGTATTCACACCTACGTCCACTAACTACGCACCGCTTGAAGCACAAATACAAGTGGATGTAATTCCGGCACAACCTTAACTTAAAGCTATTCGCAGTAAAGCATAATATCATTAAAAGTGGCGCTATCAGCTAATGTTGATAGCGCCCCTTTTCGCGTTTTATTATGATAATATGGGGCTGTTGCAGATGTATTAAACAGCAGCACCTTTTAGCTCGTGGCTCTGCCACTCGCTAACTGCCTAGTTATATTATGTCGCTTACGCGAGGTTAGGTTTATAATATGTATTAGCGCCTTAATATGTATGTTCGGCTTTGCGCCGAACGACTTATACTCACCTAGCTCTAAAGCGCTTTGATTAGCTTGCAAGGATTTTTATTTCA
>JAVWEG010000133.1:0-3172 GCA_036641735.1 Oscillospiraceae bacterium | reverse complement strand
TCGTTGTCTCTGATATTCAAAAAACTTATACTAACTTGATTGCAGAGCTGCAAGCCACGGTAAACGCCCTGCGTGAAAGGCTTGCGCAAAGCGAAATATCACGCTGCCAAATGGACGATAGCTTGGAGCTTGACGAGGGGCTATAGAATGAACATAACATATTATAATATGTGCGCCGTATTGACATTGCACATATTGTACACTATAATATAGTAAAAAGGAGTGTGTTTTATGGCTACTATAAATATCACAATACGTATGGATGAAGAGCTTAAAAAGCAAGCTGAAGAATTATTTTCCGATTTAGGGCTTTCGATGACTTCGGCATTTATTGCATTTACTAAGCAGTCTGTAAGAGAACAGCGAATACCGTTTAATCTTTCGCGAAATATACCAAATTCCGATACAATTAAAGCTATTGAGAACGTGCGTAATGACACCAATATGAGCAAGGCATTTAACTCTGTTGCCGAGCTGATGGAGGACTTGAATGCTGAAGATTAAATATGAAGCTTCGTTCAAAAATGACTTTAAGCGAATTGTAAAGCGTGGTTATAACATTCTGTTGATAGAAGAAGTAATTACTTTATTAGCGAATGAACAGCCATTACCACCTAAAAACAAAGACCATAAATTAAACGGTGACTATGAGGGCTTTAGAGAGTGCCATATAACACCCGATTGGCTATTGGTGTATACTATTAATACTACCGAGTTAATACTCAAGCTTACCAGAACAGGCACACATAGCGATTTGTTTTAGCAAGAGCTATATAATGATTGCAAACACAAAATATCGGTATGAAGGAGATATCAAATGAACATTTTCATCGAAGCACTTAAAAATAATCAGCCGTATTTTGAGGATTTTACAACACGTTCCACCCATAATTCTAATGGCATTGAGGGCAATACATTATCCTTTGCAGAAACATATGCTATATTATTTAATGATAATAGCTTAAAAATCACTGCCGAGCCAAGAGAAATATACGAAGCCATTAATCATAAATATGCGCTTGATTATTTGTTCAAGCACGTAAATGAAGAGCTGTCTGAAACCTTTATTTTATCTATTGCCAAAATTATAAATAAAAACATAAATGAAATTGGCGGATACAGAAGCACACAAGTATTTATTCGTGGAGCAGAGCATATACCACCTGCGCCTAATATGATAAAGCAGCAAATGATGTACTTTTTAGACAATTACCATAATACCTCTTTTACAGATGTGTTTGAAAAAGTAGCCGGTGCGCACATTGCATTTGAAAGAATACATCCGTTTTCCGACGGCAACGGCCGCACAGGTCGTATTTTGATAAATCACGAGCTTATTCGTAGCGGATATGCGCCGGCAGTAATCACGAAAAATAATCGTGCCGATTATTTAGAAATGCTTGCAGCGCAAAATGTGTCGGGGCTATCTAAGCTAATAAGCACCGCATCATCCGATGAAAGCATTAGAATGAAACAATTTATTCAAATAGAGCAGCAGGCGCAAAGCGAAATCTCACGCTGCCAAATGGATACGGACGAAATCGAACGATAAATGTAAAATATTGCTTGTGTGCGGTAATTTCACATTCGTGATTGACATAATTTAAGATACAGCGTATAATAATATTAACAGATAGGAGTATCCTATCGGGTGGGCTGACACCTAGAAAATCCGAAATATCTGCCGAGCTTTGAGTATCGGTATGTTGGCAAGCAACGATAAAACTTGTGCTTTTGCCGGACGAATGTGCCGGTGTGTTGGCGGACAACGATATAAATCAGCCTACAAAGGGGAGTATGGAGCACCGCGGTGTTTCTACTCCCCTTTGAAATTTGAGGAGGCACTATGACAAAACAAACTGCTTTATCCATAATTTTCAACTGCGCAAATAAATATAAAACAAATTTGCAAGGTAAGAATTTTTTACTTGTTTCTAAAAACTGCGAAAATAAGACGAGCGTAATTGAAGTTGCATTTCACGAAAAACAATTTTTGCATTTAACCGGTCTAATATTAAAACCAAACAAATTTAATTCAAGCACCGATTTTTTTAAATGTTGTATCAATCGCAGATTATCTATAAATGATTTTTCCTTTTCCTCACTGGGTACTACAGAAATGAAGTTGCAAATTTTGTCTCAATTTATGAGTTTTTATAAAACGGCAAAAATGATTGCCAATTATGATAATTCTAAGATTAAACTTGTCACTGAAAAGCTTGTCGGAAACACAATAGCGTGTATGGGTTTTATACGAAAAGGCAATTATTTTATTCCAAATACATTACTTAAAGAAGATATTCGCGATGTCACTTATAAACCGCAAGAACGTATACTTGCAATTTTTAAAAAAGAAATGTCCGAAGAGAAATATTTTGTTGCAACTTATATTGCTAAAGGTATTGACGTAAACAGGCTTATACTTTCAAGTGAAGTTGCTCCATTTATTGACAAAATGGCTTTTTCTAAGACAGCCCCAACAATATGCAATTCGTCAAAATGCTCCGCACCCTCACGCTGCCAAATGGACGATAGCTTGGAGCTTGACGAGGGGCTTTAGGGTGGGCACATTAGGAAAAAAATTCTTGTTGCATATTAAATTGCGCTGATTTTCTGCTAAAATGCGTATAGTAAATATCCGTGTAATGCGGTATAATATAGTTAGAGAAAGAGATACAAACAACATATAAATACAAATAGGAGGATAAAATGAACTCACAAAATAAAAAAGCATTGAAGCTTGGTATAGTGGCGATTACCTTAATAATATGTGTAGGCGCAGGTGTTACAGGCTATGGATATCATCTAAAGGTGCAGGACGAAAAGGACGCGGCACAGCAAGCGGCGGCAGACGCAGCGTCCGAAGCAGCTATACCGCCAACAAGCAGTGAGCCTGTAATACACGACCTTAAAGAGTTTGAGGGAATGAGCGGCAATCAAAAGCCTGCCAGCAGCCGCCCTGCCACCACTATAGACACCACCACAGATGCAAATGGCAATGTGACTATGCAGGATAATTACCCTAAAGAGGAAATGCCTGCTCCACCTAAGCTGCCCGAGGGTACAGATATCACTAACCCCGATAAAAAGCCCGAATACACTCCAGAAGCTGTAAAGCCCGAAAACAATAAGCCGCAAAAGCCAAGTGAGCCAGCAGACGGCACAATAAAAG
>JAVWEG010000132.1:0-3268 GCA_036641735.1 Oscillospiraceae bacterium | reverse complement strand
CTTCCTGTCGCCGAAAGCGTGCAAGATGCAGACAGGCTTTCTGACCTTATGCAGCTTAGGGATATGCTAATGGCGATATCGGCATTGCCGGAGCATTTCAGAGAATTTTTCGAGGACAAAGAATATGAGGCGCAAAAGGCAGAAAAGAAGGCAGGAGCAAAGCAACCGGCAGGAGAAAAAGCACCAAAGCTAAGAGACAGAAATCGCAAATTTCGCCATCTGTTAGCCTCAGCGCAGGAGGTTGTCAAAGCGATTGACACACAGATTGAGTTCTTAACTCAGCTGCACAATGCAAGACCTGACCAAATAGATGCGAAAGAACAACTGAAATCCAGCGCGGGCTTCAAGGCAAGCCAAGACATCTACAAAACATTTGTAGATGGAATAACTAAGGGTGATGGCGCGGCAAAGCTTAAAGATTGGTAAACTAATGCTGTAATAAAAATGCAGAGAAAGGTGATATTTTATGGATACGGAGATTATGTTGCTAACAAAGGAAAACAGGGGCGCATATGAGCCTTGTATAATGGGAGATATTTGGCTGCATATGGAGGATAACGACATCTTTGGCTACGGCATTGCCGAAGATAACAATGCAGTAGGCGCTGTTGTATGCTCCTACGTAGACGGTCTTGTCAATATACTTTCACTGGGTGTATCGCCCGAATATCGTCGGCGTGGGCTTGCACGTAAGCTACTTACACACCTAGAGCAGATGTGCAGCGCAAACGAATTTGTAGAGATACAAGCTCGCTTTTTTATGGATGCACAGGCTTGTATGCCGCTAGAGGAGCTGTTTGCCAGCTGCGGTTATTCGTTAACAGACGGCGACTTTAAGCAGGTTTCATTTGTGCTTGGAGACCTTGTGGAGAGCCGTATCGAAAAGCAGCTGCGCAAAACAAATGAGGCACAAACAATGAAAAAGCTGAGGACACTCGGCGAGCTTACCCCCGAGCAGCAAGAGTGGCTGCTAAATAGTGTTAATGTGGAATGGAGCGAAATGCCACGGCTAAGCCTTAGCCGTAGCTGTGCCAGCCTACGTAACGGAGAAATTCTCGGTGCGGTGCTGATATCCGAGGAAAATGGCTCGCTAGAGATTGTGCAGCTGTATTCGGCTGCCGATAGCGAAGCGGCATCTATGCTTTGCCTTTTCGCCACTATGGGCGAAGCACTTGATACAATGCCACCCGAAACAATGGTGCGCTTCCACGCGGCTGATGATATCACCAATAACCTTACCACTAAGCTGCTTGATAACTGCAAAATCAAAACAACCAATGAGCGTATTGCCTATCGTTCAGTAGCTTTAAATGGTGAGACGGAATAATTAATATATAACAAGGCGGTGTCAGATGAATATTATTGCAGTAGACGATGAAAGACTGGCATTGCATATGCTTGTCTCTACAATAAACGAGGTGCTGCCTGCGGCAACGGTGTACGCATTTGCCGCAGGCAATGAAGCACTGGATTTTGCAAACGATAATATTATCGACATCGCTTTTCTTGATATTGAAATGTACGATATACAAGGCGTAGTGCTTGCAAAAAAGCTGAAAAAGATATACCCGAGGCTTAACATTATTTTTGTTACAGGGCATACTCAATACGCAGTAGACGCGTATGCGCTATATGCCAGTGGCTACCTGCTAAAGCCCATTACCGCAGAGCAAATATCTCAGCAGATTGCCCATTTGCGTTACCCTGTTACCGAGCTATTGCGGCAAAAGCCGATAATACAATGCTTTGGCGGCTTTGATATCTTTGTAAATGGCGTGCCTGTGCAATTTAAGCGCGCAAAGTCTAAAGAGCTGCTCGCCTATCTTGTAGATCGCCGCGGCGCAGGCAGTACAGCCTCAGAGCTTGCATCCGTGCTATGGGAGGACGGCAGCTACGACCGTTCTCGCCAAAAGCAGCTGTCGGTTATCCGCTTAGATTTAATAAAATCGCTACAGCAAGCGGATATAGAAGACATTTTGGTGCGAGGGCAAAATATATTGGCGATTAATCCAAAGGCAGTTATTTGCGACTATTATAGTATGCTGGAGGGTGACTCAGATGCAGTCAATTCCTTTTTGGGCGAGTATATGTCACAGTATTCGTGGGCAGAGTACACTACTGCGCTACTAAGTATGCGCTACCGCAGTGGCGCTTGCCATGTTGCATCCCAAATTATCAAGGAGAGAGAAAACATATGAAGCTAGACGATAAGGCACTCGAGCAGCTATTGCTGTGTGCCGAGGATTTTTACATAATAGACGACACAACGCAGGAGCTGTTATATGTGAGCGATAGCATAAGTGCAGGAGACACCTATGCTTATGTGGGATGTAAGTGCTACGAGGCATTGCACGGCTTGTCGGAGCGCTGTACACAATGTCCTGCTACCGAATTGTGCATAGATTCGCAGCAGGCAGGCGCACCATACTATCGTTGGGATCGCTTTGATGCCGAGTGCAATATTTGGTATCAAGTGCGCCACCGTGTCGCAAGGCTTGATGGACGTTTTTGCCGCATTGCTAACTGTAATGTGGTGGAAGGAATGATGCAGCTAGGCAGCACCGCTATCAAGGAAATGGGCTCGCTGATGAATTTGCTCGAGGAAAACCGCAAAATTAAACGTCAGCTTGAATACGATAACACTCACGACCAAATGACAGCCCTGTATAACCGTAACCGCTATACACAAGACTTAGTGCGCCTTGCATCTATGGAGTCTATGGGGGTTGTGTATGTGGACATTAATAACCTTAAAGAAACAAACGACCGCCACGGCCATACCGAGGGCGACGGGCTTATTTGCACTACCAGCCGATGTCTGCGCGCGGCTGCGCCAAAGGATGCACGTTGCTATCGCATTGGCGGCGATGAATTTGTAGCCCTGCTGCCAAACCGTACTGCCGCCGAGGTAGATGAATGTCGCTGTGCTTTTTTGGCGGCGCTTGATACCGAAAATAATAATAAGGCAATCCCGTGCCTTGCTGCCTGTGGCATTGCTTATGGCAATTCAGCCTACGATATGGCGGCATTAGTCTCTGAAGCAGAAGCAAAAATGTATATACACAAGGGCAGGAAAAACAAGAAGAAAACAGCATATTCGGACTGTGCGGCAGTTCCAAAGGTATCCAAAAGCTAAAGCTAATGCACAGCAGAGCTACGCTTTAAAATAACTGAAGAGAGAGGTTTTTTTCATGGGTTTTGATGTACCGTTACAACAAGATTTGCTTAAAAGCACCATCAATACGCAGCCGGAGGAGCTACAGCAGCA
>JAVWEG010000131.1:0-3348 GCA_036641735.1 Oscillospiraceae bacterium | reverse complement strand
CCGCAGCTTTAGCCGCGTACAACAAAACCACGTATGTGGTTTTGAATGTTTCAATGTTCTCTCAGGTGTCAAAATCTTCGATTTTGGTAACACCGTGAGGTTATTATACCATATATATAATACTCATAAAAGCGAAAATACAAATAAACAGCAATAAATAGTATCGAAACCGCTTACGCAAAAAGCAAGGCTGCAAGCATAATGCTTGCAGCCTTGCTATTGCAGATTAAACTAGCTCTATGATTGCCATTTCTGCTGCGTCACCGCGGCGCACGCCTATCTTTACGATGCGTGTGTAGCCACCGTCACGATCAGAATATTTCGGTCCAAGCTCGTCTATCACTTTCTTCGCCACTGTCTCCTTAGTTACATAAGAAAAAACCTGACGCTTTGCGTGTAGATTGTCCTGCTTGCCGAGGGTAATCATTTTTTCCGCCACAGCGCGTACTTCTTTAGCTCTTGTAAGGGTAGTCTCTACCTTGCCGTTTTCAAACAGGTAGGTTACCATTGCACGGAGCATTGCTTTACGACTGTCTGAGGATCTGCCGAGTTTTCTTGTGCCTGGCATTCCAATTCACTCCTTTGCAGTTTGATATTTACCGAGCTTTATCGGTAAATATTACTCATCTTCATTTGTTAAATCAAAGCCAAGTGACTCAAGCTTCGCAATTACTTCCTCTAGGCTCTTACGTCCGAGGTTGCGTACCTTCATCATCTCTTCTTCAGATTTGCTGATAAGGTCTTCTACGGTATTAATACCTGCGCGCTTTAGGCAGTTAAACGAACGCACGGATAAATCTAGCTCTTCGATGGTCATCTCCAAAGCCTTTTCCTTGCCCTTGTCGTCCTTTTCCACCATAATCTCTGTGTCCATCGCCTCTTCCGAGAGATTTACAAACAGATTAAGATGCTCTGTCATAATACGTGCAGCTAGGCTTACGCCCTCTTTAGCGCTGATAGTGCCATCAGTCCATACCTCAATTGTGAGCTTGTCATAGTCTGTAATTTGCCCTACGCGCGTATTTTCTACCGAGTAATTTACCTTTAGTACCGGAGTGTAAATACTGTCTACCGGCAAAGAACCGATAGCAGCTTGCTCCGCCGCTTGTTTATTGCGTTCCGCCGGCACATATCCACGTCCTCTATCGAATGTAAGCTCCATTATGAGCTTAGCATTTTCAGCCAACGTAGCAATATGCCAATCGGGATTGAGTATCTCTATCTCTGCGTCCTGCGCTATGCTGCCGGCAGTTACTTCGCACTCTCCGCTTGCCTCTATACGCACTGTTTTAGGCGTATCAGAATAAAGCTTTGCAGCTATGCCCTTGATATTCAGCACTATTTCGGTAACGTCTTCTTTAACGCCCTCAATAGTGGAAAACTCGTGGACAACACCGTCGATTTTGATGCTGGTAACAGCAACGCCGGGAAGCGATGAGAGCAGTACACGTCTCAAGCTATTGCCCAAAGTAGTACCGAAACCGCGCTCTAGAGGCTCTACCACAAATTTGCCGTAACGACCATCTGCGGATAGGCTGGCGGTATCGATTTTGGGTCTCTCTATCTCCATCATTCTAAAACCCTCCTAATTGGCAAACCAAAAGTCTGCCTTTGTGTTCGCATTCCCTTAGCAATAACGGATTACTTGGAATAGAGCTCGACGATAAGAGTTTCCTCGACGTCGAAATCGATATCTTGACGCTCGGGAAGCTTATTGACTGTCGCCATCATATTCTCAGCGTCCTTAGTCATCCACGTGGGTACAGGGCGATGAGAGTTTTTCTCAATACATTCTTTAATCTTAGCGCAATCAGTAGTCCTTACGGCTATCTTATCGCCCTCTTTTACGAGGTAAGACGGAATATTAACGATCTCGCCGTTCACTGTAAAGTGACGATGCAGCACTAGCTGACGTGCCTCTTTACGGCTCATTGCGAAGCCTGCACGATAAACGATGTTATCGAGTCTGCTTTCAAGGATCCTAAGCAGATTTTCACCTGTCATTCCGACCTTGCGCTCGGCAATTTCGAAATAATGAGCGAACTGGCTCTCAAGAACGCCATAATAACGCTTTGCTTTCTGTTTTGCGCGGAGCTGTAAACCATACTCACTTACTTTTTTGCGAGCTTGGTTTTGCCCGTGCTGCCCCGGAGCGAAGCTCCTGCGAGCAAGTGCGCACTTATCGGAGTAACAACGGTCGCCCTTTAAAAAGAGCTTCTGGTTCTCACGACGGCACTGGCGGCATACTGCGCCTGTATATCTTGCCATATTTTTTCCTCCTTAAATACTAAATGCGGCGGCGCTTTGGTGGGCGGCAGCCATTATGTGGAATAGGGGTAACGTCCTTGATCATATTTACCTCTAAGCCCGTAGCCTGTAAAGCGCGAATTGCGGATTCACGGCCTTGTCCCGGGCCTTTCACAAAAACTTCTACCGACTTCATACCATGCTCCATTGCAGCCTTAGCGGCTGTTTCCGCAGCAGATTGAGCAGCATACGGGGTGCTTTTGCGCGAACCGCGAAAGCCAAGTCCACCGGCGCTTGCCCACGAAACGGCATTGCCCTGTACATCTGTAATAGTCACAATCGTATTGTTAAATGTACTCTGGATGTGGGCACAGCCGCGCTCAATGTTTTTACGCTCGCGCTTTTTTGTGCGTGTAGCTGCTTTTTTAGCAGCAACTTTTATTGCCATCTAACTGTCCTCCTAGCTTATTACTTCTTCTTGTTTGCTACTGTACGCTTAGGGCCTTTACGTGTACGTGCGTTTGTCTTAGAACGCTGACCGCGCACTGGTAAGCCCTTGCGGTGACGAATACCGCGATAGCACTGAATTTCAACCAAACGCTTGATATTTAGTGCTGTATTGCGGCGAAGATCGCCCTCTACGGAAAAGTTCTTATCAATGTAATCACGGATTAGAGCTTCTTCATCTGGGGTTAGGTCTTTCACTCGAGTATTTGGATCAATCTTAGTAGCTGCAAGTATCTCTTGTGCGCCACTGTGACCAACACCGAAAATGTATGTGAGACCTATTTCGACTCGCTTGTCTTTAGGCAAGTCAACTCCGGCTATACGTGCCATATCGTTAGCACCTCCTAGATTATTTATCCTAATAATATAAGGCTTTGCACGGCACGGATAAATCCGTGCAAGCCATTGCTTGTAATTGCTTTGTCAATAACGGCTTTCTGCTTAGCCTTGACGCTGCTTATGCTTTGGGTTTTGGCAGATTACCATTACGCGACCTTTGCGTTTGATAACCTTGCATTTTTCGCAGATGGGTTTTACGGAAGGTTTAACTTTCATAATTGTATTCTCCTCCTTACAAGCGCTACTTAGAGCGCC
>JAVWEG010000130.1:0-3413 GCA_036641735.1 Oscillospiraceae bacterium | reverse complement strand
ATGTCATTATATAGCCGTTGGGATAATCGGAAGTGCTTGCACCGAAATAATAGATGCTGTGGGCGAGGTTTTACTCACGGATTTTGCCGCTTGTCCTATGGTGGCAGAAATAATGCGTGCGCTGTGCGATACCGATATAAAAGACAATTCTTGCAGATTGTGCTACGAGCTTTTATGCGAGCTTGCCCACGCAGACGAAGGGCAATCGTCTTTGCCGATACTCGTAACAAATGCTATTCAGGCTATTCGACAAAACTATGCAGGGCTATATGGTGTAGAGGAGCTTTCAGCACAGCTCGGAGTAAGCAAAAGCCATTTGGTTCGCGTTTTTTCGCACGAAATGGGTATTCCTCCCGGGCAATATCTTACGCAAGTACGCATTGCCTCTGCCAAAAAGCTATTGCGCTCACGAAATTATCCGCTTGAAGTAATAGCTACACTCTGCGGATTTTCGGGTGCAAATTATCTTTGCAAGGTGTTTAAACGCGAAACAGGACATTCTCCTGCCGAGTACCGTACCTTATTAAATAAGCAAGATGCGCCTGCGCACGAATACTCGCAGCTTGAAAATGAATTGTTCAGCTTTTAGTCTTTACTAATGTACTCGATACGTACTTTCATTCATATTTTTAAATGAAGCAAGCAATGCCACTTTGCACAAAAGCGTAAAGCGGCATTGCTTGCACTGTTTTTTAATTCACTTGTTATCGCAGCTAAGCTTTTAATCCCAAAAAATAAGGCACCCATATTACCCAGTTAATACATATATCTCGCACAAAAAAAGCAATAATCGTAACCCACCCTACAATATCTATTATTTTCGCTACCTTGTTTTTTCCATATCCCTTTTTAATATGCCATATCAAATTTGCCACTGTCGTGCAAACGAATAACAGCCAGTACATACTCATTATAAATGAGCGAAGCTCAGGCTCATTATGATGTGCTTCCAACAAATTATTAAATATAATAGTTACAACTATAGCGCAAGCAAGAATTACTTTTTCTTTTGTTGAAAAGAACTTTTTCTTTTCTCCATCATCTTCCATAAGCATCTAAGTTCATAGGCGAGGTGGAAGTTCTGGTAACTACAACTGTGTCGCCTTCAGCGTGGTTATGCCCCTCATCCGAATAGCCTCTCCAAATTCCGCTGTATTCGTAATACAAAAAATTATTTTGCATATCATAAAGCACTCTTCCCGTTGCCACTTTATGCGTAGCATATGGAGTAATATCTTCACTACCGGTAGCTGCAAATGATGTTATCGACAAAGATATTGCCATAATTATAACCATAAATATCGCAGAAACTTTTGACACGCTTTTTTTCATTGCTAAATCCACCTTTCATATTGTTCTTTTGATTGATAATAAAGACGGTTTTAAATGCGCATTTGTTACACGTTCTTTTTATAACTTTATTATAGCACCGCATTTTTTTCTGTCAATATTTAAAGTTGTTGATAATTTACATTAATTATTGTGTATAATTGCATTGATTTTTTTCATACTTTTCAATTTATTCTATAAGCGTATTACGATTTTTAATCGCAATTTTACATTATTAGTTCAGCTTTTAGTTGTTTACTATTGCTTCTAAAAGGTGTACTATATAAAATGTATAGCATCCACAATAATTATTTTTAAGGAGAATGTATTATGAAAGTAATCGTCACTAAAAACTATGAGGACACTTGCCTTGTCATCGCTAATATGATTAAGGATTTAGTAAATTCCAAGCCAAACGCAAAGCTGGGGCTTGCTACCGGCGGCACTCCTGTGCCTGTATACAAAAATCTTATCGAAATGAATAAAAAAGGTGAAGTAGATTTCTCTAAAGTACATACTGTAAACCTAGATGAATATTGCGGAATAGACGGCAATCACGACCAAAGCTATCGCTATTTTATGAACACTAATTTGTTTGACCATATTAATATAGATAAAGCAAATACTTTTGTAGCTGCCGGTATGGGCGATCCCGAGGCTAATGCCGCGGAGCTTGAGCGCAAGGTGCGTGAGGGCGGCAGTGCCGATTTACAGCTGCTTGGCATTGGCAATAACGGACACATTGCATTTAACGAAGCAAACGATGACCACCTTGTATCTATTGCTCATACAGAAAAGCTTACCGAAAGCACTATTAACGCAAACGCTCGTTTCTTTGCCACAAAAGAGGACGTGCCTACTATGGCTATCACAATGGGTATGGGCGATATACTTGCAGCCAAATGCGTAGTGCTTGCAGCTACAGGGCTTGGCAAAGTACCTGCCATTAAAGGCTTGATAATGGACAGCAATATCACCACCAAAAATCCATCTACAATGCTGAAAATGCACGAAAATGCCGTAATCGTTATCGACAAAGAGCTTGCCGATGCCGTAGGCTATAAGGCGTAATAATATGAGAGATGAAACCAAATGCCTGCACGAGGGTTACACTCCTGCCAACGGCGCTCCCCGTGTGATGCCTATAGTGCAAAGCACCACTTATGTTTTCGATTCTACCGAGCATATCGGAGAGCTGTTTGATATGCCGACAGCACATATGTATTCCCGATTTTCCAATCCCACTGTAGAAGTGGTAGAAAAGAAAATCGCCGCGCTCGAGGGCGGTGTAGGCGCAATGTGTACTTCATCGGGGCAAGCAGCCTCACTGTTTTCTCTGCTGAATTTATGTAAATGCGGTGACAGCTTTATATCCACACCTACCATTTATGGCGGCAGCGTAAATTTGTTTGCCGTTACAATGAAAAAATTCGGCATAGAATGTATATTTGTAGATGCCGAGGCAAGCCGTGAAGAGATAGATGCCGCATTTCGTCCAAACACAAAAGCTGTATTCGGCGAAACCTTGGCTAATCCCGCTTTGGCTGTACTTGATATCGAAAAATGGGCAGATGCCGCACACGCGCACAATGTCCCATTAATAGTAGACAATACCTTCGCCACCCCTATTTTATGCAAGCCTCTTAGCTTTGGCGCAGATATAGTAGTACATTCCACCTCCAAGTATATGGACGGCCACGCATTGCAAATAGGCGGTGTAATAATAGACGGCGGCAGCTTCGACTGGACAAAAGGCGATTTCCCCGACTTCACTACCCCTGACGACTCATATCACGGAGTAGTATACACCGAGGCATTTGGCAAGCAAGCGTATATAATAAAAGCACGTATGCAGCTAATGCGAGATTTTGGCTCGTACCCTGCCGCCAACAGTGCATTTTTATTAAATCTCGGGCTTGAAACCTTGCCCATACGTATGAAGCAGTATTGTGAAAACGCTATGACAGTGGCAAATTATTTTGCCTCCTGTGACAAAATAGAGTCCGTTTCTTATCCTGCTTTGCCAAATGATAAATATTATGCTCTTGCGCAAAAATATTTAAAAAATGGCACAAGCGGTGTAA
>JAVWEG010000129.1:0-3426 GCA_036641735.1 Oscillospiraceae bacterium | reverse complement strand
GCCGCCTTTAGTAGCCATAAAAAATGCTTCGCTTACAGAAAGCGGCTTGCGGCTTTCATCTACTAAGCGCCAGCGCAGCTTAGATACCGAAATGGTGTCGGCTACAGCACGCATCATAGATAAGCTCGCTCCCCCTGCAATGTCTGTGCCGATGCCAAGCTTTACACCGTTTTCCATATATTCTCTTATAGGTGCTATACCCGATGCAAGATTAGCGTTAGATTGCGGACAATGCGCAATAAACACTTTGTTTTTTGCTATCATATCCATTTCTGTGGCGCTCGGATACACTCCGTGTGCCATTACCGTAGGCACTCCGTCTCCAAATAAGCCGCAGCGCTTATATGTGTCTGCATAGCAAGACGAAGCAGGGCAAAGGTCTTTTACCCACGCAATTTCACTTGGATTTTCAGATAAATGCGATTGCACGGCAAGCCCTGTTTCGCGCTGTATCTCACCCAGCCCCTGCATAAGCTCATCTGTACACGACGGTGTAAAGCGAGGTGTCAGCATAGGCTTTACACGTTTATAATCTTTACACGCAGCTATAAAGGCGCGTGTAGCTTGCAAAGACTCCTGTGTTGTCTCTCGCAAAATGTCGGGTGAATTTCTGTCCATATTCACCTTGCCCACCATTGCGCCAAGTCCGCTCTCGTTTAGCATATCCATAAGCATAAGAGTAGCCTCGGTATGAATAGTAGCAAACACTACTGCGCGTGTGGTAGCGCCATTTTTAAGGTCGTTTACGAACAAAGAATATGCGCGTTTCGCGTATTCCATATCCTTATATTTCGCTTCCTCGGGAAATGTATAAGTATTAAGCCAATCTAACAGCTCCAAATCCATACCCGTGCCGCGAAACGCATATTGCGGTGCGTGTACGTGCAAATCCACAAGCCCCGGAATAATAAGCCTGTCTTTATAATCTTCTACGGGTACATCTTTGTATTCTTCGGAAAGCTTGTCGAATACCCCCACTACCTTGCCGTCACGCGCTACTAAATATCCGTCAGCGCAAACTGTCAGCTCATTTTGTGTTTTAGTATACACTATTTGCCCTTTAAGTATCTGCGTCGTCTCGTTGTTCATTTTTTACTCCTTAATGCTTCACCAAGCTTATCTAAAGTTTGGCTATAGCGGTTGTACTATATTCTCTTGTGTTGTATAATAGTATCATTATTACCACTCCAATGAATATGCCGCTATGCACGGTGTTTGAATTAAAAGTAATACTTTTAATTCTTTATTACATTCTACTATTATAACAGCGCTTGGGCAATCCATAAAATGCACAAGATTTTACGCATTTTTTTGTGATACATATTAATTGGGGTAAATTATTATAAGCTTTAAGCTTTTGGAGGTAAATATGGACAACAGTTTTCATCTGCCTAATCTCGGCGGCAATCTTATGTCTACGCAAGTAAGCGCAATGCTTATGAGAGAGCTAAAGGACGGAATATATTCTACCGCCGAGCGTTTGCCGGCAGAAGTGGATCTTGCCGCCACACTTAAAGTAAGCCGCACCGTTATACGTGATGCTTTGTCTGACCTTGAGCGCGAGGGCTTTATAGAGCGTGTGCGTGGCATAGGCACTGTTATTAACCGCACCATTGTTAATCTTAATAACCGCCTTGACCTAAAGTTTGAGTACAATGACCTTATCTCTGCGGCAGGCTATCGTCCTATAACCGATTCTGTGCGTATTCGCAATGTAATAGCGGATTCCACTTTATCTTCACAGCTTGATATAGATGTGGGCAGCCCTGTTTTAGTATGTGAAAAGCGCATACTTGCAGGCACGAAGCCTGTTATTTTTTCGGTAGACTATATGGCGGAAGCTTTATTTGGCAGCAAGGATTATGCCAAGATAGATTGGTCGCGCCCTATATTTGAAATACTCGATAAAGACTGCGGCGCAATGGTAACGAGCAATATCACCCGTGTATCCGCCACTAACGGCGATCCGGCTGTACGCAAATGTTTATTGCTAAACGATTTTGAAGCACTGCTATTAATGGACGAGGTAAGCTATACAAAGCTTTGCCACCCTGTATTGCGCTCACTGTCTTATTACACCGATTTCTTTGATTTCTCAATGCTGCGTAAAAAGTTCTGATTTTTTCGTCGTATTGCACAATCTTAGCATCTAATTGCCGACATAACGACATTTTTATTTATTTACTAATTTTTTTCTTGCCTAAAGAATATTTTTTAGTATAATGTATATAAGAGTAAATGAAAGGTCGGTAACAATGATAACAAAAAACGAAAAGCGAATAATTACATCCACGGTGTTTGATGCAGACGGTATCCCTCCGTTAAAGCATTTAGCTCCGCTCGGTTTTCAGCACGTAGCTGCGGCAATTATAGGCATAGTAACCCCTGCGATTATGGTAGCAAATGTATGCAAGCTCAGCGAGCAAGATGCAGTATTGCTTATACAAGCAGCCTTAGTTATGTCGGCTGTAAGCACTTTTTTACAGTGCGGCAATTTTTTTGGCATTATCGGCTCTAAGCTTCCTGTGCTTTTCGGTACAAGCTTTGCATATGTGCCTACACTTTTGGCGCTCGGCGCCGAATTTGACATTGCCACTATTTTCGGCTCTCAGATAATCGGTGGAATTATAGCGTTTTTAGTAGGAATATTCATTAAACACCTGCGTGTTTTCTTTCCGCCTTTAGTAGCAGGCACAGTGGTGTTTTCTATCGGGTTATCACTATATCCCACCGCCGTAAAATATATGGCAGGCGGTGCAGGCTCGACGGATTTTGGCTCTATCCAAAACTGGACCGTGGCTATTATCACTTTTGCTGTAGTACTGGCACTTACATATTTTTCCAAAGGCTTTTTGAAGCTTGCAAGCCTACTTATAGGTATAGGTGTAGGGTATGCTGTAGCATATAGCATGGGCATGGTAAGCTTTGCCAAGGTAAGCGCGGCAGGCTGGTTTGCACTGCCGATGCCTTTACATTTCGGTATTAAATTTGAGCCTGTGGCTATAGCCACAATGGCGATAGTATTTATAGTAAACTCCGTACAGGCAATAGGCGATTTTACCGCCACCACCGTGGGCGGCTTTGACAGACAGCCTACTGATAAAGAGCTGTCGGGCGGAATAGCCGCAAACGGACTTGGCAATGTAATAAGTGCCATATTCGGCGGATTGCCAAGCGCCTCGTACAGCCAAAATGTGGGGCTTGTAGCCACTACTAAGGTAGTAAACCGCTATGTGATAATATTTGCAGCCGCTATCATCGCTATAGCAGGATTTGTGCCTAAATTTTCGGGAATACTCACCACTATTCCCTCTGCTGTACTCGGCGGCGCCACTATATCGGTATTTGCATCTATAGCAATGACGGGCATTAAAGTAATAGTAGGCGAAAATATGACTGCGCGCAACACTGCCGTAGTGGGGCTAT
>JAVWEG010000128.1:0-3606 GCA_036641735.1 Oscillospiraceae bacterium | reverse complement strand
CTTGCACCAAATATAGAGATACCCACAGCGCTTGCGCAAAAGCTGCTTGATGCCGAAAATAAGCGCGAAGTGGATATAGCGGTAGAGGCCATACAGCAATGCGTGGCAAGCCAAATACCCGCAACGTGGCGAGATAAATTTAACGCGTGGCGGTATGTATCAATGCTGGGCAATGTGCGCACACATATCAAAAACATACTTGGCAATATGATATTCGTGCCTGTACGGCAATTTAAAAACATAATAGGCATAGTGCCCGAGCGCGTACTGCTACCGCAGGAGCAAAGAACGAAAAGCCTAGTAAACCCCTTCGACAAGGAAAACAAGCGGCTTAAAGCCTTTGCGGAAAACGATTTTGATTTATTCCAAAATGAAATAAAGGGCGAAAGCAAATATGACATAAGCAGCGGCATACAGGACAAGCGCAAAATATTTAAAACAAAGCTATTGGAAAACGCAAGAAATTTTAATTTTAACGCACTGGAAGCGGAGGATATGTATTTTTTAAAGGGCGCGTATATTTCATCATTTACACAGGCAACGAAAGCGCGTGGGCTTACTCAGCAGCAGCTGTATGCAGACACAGGCATTGCGCAGCTGGAGAGCATAAGGCAATATGCCACGCTGGAAGCGCAGAAAGCCACCTATCGCGATGCTTGCGCACTGGCAAGCTTTATCACGCGCGGCAAGCACAAGCTGGAAAACGCGGCAATCAGCGCTAAAAAGCCTATGAATAAAATAGGCTATGGAGCCGCAAGCCTTGCGGCCGAGGGCATAATGCCCTTTAATAAAACACCGATAAATATATTAAGGCGCGGCGTTGAGTATTCGCCGGTTGGGCTACTTAGCGGAACGTTAAACGCACTTATGTCGGTGAAAAACGGCGAAATGACAGCAGGGCAGGTAATAGACCAATTCGCCTCGGCGCTGAGCGGCACGTCTATAATGGCATTTGGCGCGTGGCTGGCTGTAAACGGCCTTGTAACCGCAAGCAAGGCAGAGAAGGACAAGGAAGAGGAATTTGAAGACTTGCAAGGGGAACAAAATTACGCGCTTAACATTGGCGGTATATCGTATACAATAGACTGGATGGCACCGGCTGCATTGCCGCTATTCGTTGGCGTAGAGCTTATGAACAGCCTTGCAGACAAAAAAATGACCTTTTCCGATGTATTAAGCTCGTTTAATCGGATAACAAATCCAATGTTTGAGCTATCTATGCTACAGGGCGTTACAAGCGCGTTTACGTCCGCAACCTACAGCAAGTACGCAGCTATCATTGCAATGGGCATTGATGCGATGTACAACTACGCAGGGCAGTATGTACCCTCTATTTTCGGGGCGATAGCGCGTACTGTAGACGATACGCGCCGCACGTATTATATAGATAAAAACAGCGAGATACCCGCAGGCGCACAGAAGTTTATACAAAAACAGCAAGCAAAAATACCTTTTGCAAGCCAAAGCCTACCGCCGCGGCTAGACCAGTGGGGGCGCAAGGATGTAGAGCCGAATATAGCTATGCGCGTGTTTGAAAACTTTTTATCGCCCGGCTATGCTTCAAAGCACAATACAACTATCGTGGATAGAGAAATAGACCGATTGTATAAAAAAACAGGCAATACTAAGGTACTGCCAAGCTACACACAAAGCAGTATTAAGCTAAACGGTGAAACAAGATACCTCACGGCACAGGAGTTTGCCGAATATGCCGAAATAAGGGGGCAAACGGCATTTGAGGAGCTGAGGGCGCTGATATTCACAGAGAGATACAGGGCGCTACCCGACAGCGACAAAGCAAAGCGCATAACGGATATATACGATTACGCGGACACGGCGGCAAAATGCAAGGCGCTGGGCATTAACCCCGAGGGCACCGATAAAAAGAAATATGATGCGCAAAAGCTGGGGATATCGCCGGCGGCATATACGGAGATACAGGGCATAGGGAGCGATAAAGAAGCAGACGGAGGCGCAGTGCCGCTATCCTCCAGCCGCAAGAAAAAGGCCGCAATAGATAAGGCTACAGCAGGCATATCGAGAGCCGAAAGGGTAAGGCTATACGAGATGTTTAACGTGTCAAGGCAGGTGTGGTAAAGGCAGAAAAATAACCCACATTGTAACCCACTTTTTATTTTAAAAGCTCATAATAACCATTAAGTGCAAATTATTGATAGCAAATAAACAAAGCTAATGCGCGAAAAATGGAATAGGGAAGTATAGGGGTAAAATTGTGGGTAGGGTTCGAGTCCCTGAAAGTGCACCACAAAAACCCACGTAATTACGTTGTAACTACGTGGGTTTTGTTTTTACTTAATCACAATTTAAGCTCGCGCGTTTGCTTTCGAAATGGTCAAGACCATTCCTTACAGTGGGTGTGTGGGGCTATATTTATTCAAACACTTATTGCAGCTCTGCTGCGCTTTTTAGCAGTGCGGCGGCTTGGCGCTGCGCTCGCTCACGGTTGCCGCTTGCAAGTGTCATAAATTCGGTAATGCGCTCCTCGGAGCAGCCTTGCCGCAGTAGCTCTGCCTGACAAAGCAGCCGTAGCCCGATGGTGGAGGATACAATGTCAAGGTCAGTACCCTCGAGCGCAAGCCGTGCTAATTTAACGGCGATGTCGTAGTTGCTATCTAGCATTTCGTAGAGATCACCTAATGTTGCCTTGCCTAGCCATAATAGCTGGCTCACGTACATTTCGGGGTTAAAGCTAGTAAGCTCCGCTTTGCAGATAGCGCAAATCTCATCTAGCAGCCGCTGCATTGCTTTGTTGTTTTTCATATACTCACGTAGGGTTACCATATCAATTTTCAGCTCGCCACCCTCGTTTTCGGCAATCTTGTTTTTCACTTCGACACTGTAATTACTCATAAAGGTGCGAATTGCCACAAACCGCTCGTCGGCAAGCTCCAATAAGCCTGCCAAACGAGAGTAATCGCGTACAATCTGTCTTGGCACGTCAAATTCGCTCTTGTAGCCCATTTCGTGCTGAATGACAGACCAAGTGTGCTGCAATGCAGAGCAGATTTGAATTTCGAATTTCTTGCCGCAGACGGCATCGGGATACTGCTTGCCATATGGCAGCCAGCAGATGTAATGCAGCGCCACATATCCAAAGCTGTTAGGATCAAGCTGCTCACGCTTGTCTATCGAGTTTTCGTAATCTATCTCAAATACCGACCGAATAGCAGGCCCCAGACGGTCAATATCATCTGCAAAAAAGCAGACAATCCGCGTACCTAAAATGTCCATAATGTCGGCAAGGCTGTGGTATTTGTCTCCCTTGCGCTCCAGCTTGCCTGCAAGACGATCCTCTGCCTTTATTCTGTGCTGAATAGTAAGCACCTTTATGCCTGCTTGCTTTACAATGTCTCCGAGTGCATTATATACAATATCTTCAAGCTGCACATAATCGTTGTATGCTTGTAGGTATTCTTTCATAATGCCCTTGTTTTTTTGATTCATCCTGTGTATCTCCTGTTAAGAATATTTTTGCGCTGCAATAGTGTTATTTTGCGTTTTGGGCGGATTTGGCTCTTTTTTTCTGCTCTGCTTCAAATCTTTCGGTAAATTCGTTATCGCCGCCGCCTTGCTCGTGCCATTTTG
>JAVWEG010000127.1:0-3685 GCA_036641735.1 Oscillospiraceae bacterium | reverse complement strand
GCTTGCTTTACCGCCTTTACATAAGTAGCACCTACAGGTAAATTACTGCCGTCAGATAAATGCACATTAGAATTTTCTATCGCATCTATGTACTTTGTATTTATAAGAAATGCACGGTGGCACCGTATAAAATGTTTTGGCGCAAGCTCTTGTTCTATACTTTCGATAGTGGAATAAAAATCAAATGAAGTTTTATTGAAGTAAACGGTTACTATACGATTTCTCACTTCAAAATAAATTATATCTTTTAAAGGTATTTTCTTTACGATGCTTTTAGCTTCACACATAAAGGCATCGTTAGATTTACTAAGTGTAAGCTCCACTGCACGCAAAAACACGGCATTAAATTTTTCAGGCGAAGAGCTGTCTTTAAGTATATAATAAAGTGGGTTTATGTCAAATGAATCGTAGACATAAGATTCGCAAGATGTTAAAAAAATTATTTCAGCCTTACAGCCAAGCTCGCGCAGCTTTTTACCTGTCTCAATCCCGTTTATTCCATTCATTAACACATCAAGATAAATGATTTCGGCATCGTTTGGATTGTCACTGAGATAAAACAGGAGCTGTTCACCGCTTGTAAATGTTTTAAGAGAAATTTGGATATTGCTTTTATTTGCAATATCAAGTAGCATAGCTTTATATTTATCAATTAAAATATAATTGTCATCGCACAGACAAATACTAATCATTAAAGGCACCTCCAAATATTTTTAAAAGGACTTATATATTATGAAACGCAAATTATTTTTATTGGTGTATTTTACTTTCGGCTTAATTTCAATATTATTGTTTGATAAAATGGCTGTAAACCCAATCACCTTTACACAGGCGGCGCAAAACCCAAAAGAAACGATGCTAAAGTATAAAGATGTATGGGAGGATAATACCATTGTAACGAAAAGTAAAAGCAATATCGAATACACTGAAGGGGAAATTGTAGGCACACTCACAATACCAAAATTAGAATACTATGAAAGACCTATTTATTATGGCTCAAACAATTTTAATAATAATTGGCAAGTTACTACACCGGGATATATCGGAAACTGGGGAATGTTTGGCGATATGCGATGCGCTGCTTTGGGCGCACATAATTATCAGCTTTTCAGTAAATTGCCAAGCCTTGAAAAAGGCGATTTGTTTATTGTGGAAACAAAAACAGATACTTATGTATACGAAGTGATAGGCGCTAAAATATTCGACCATACTAAAGACGATTGGAACAAGGTGGCATTTATAAACAGCGAGCCACATTCTACTACATTGATGACCTGTTATCCCGTAGATGCCGTGGTAACAAAAGATATGTATTTAGTGTATAGCAAAATGAAAAAAGGTACAGTGTTTCAATAATGTAAAAGAGCCGTGTTTTTATAAACGCGGCTCTTTTTTGAGCGCTATTCTTTTATGATTTTTATATCACTTGTTAATTGATTGCCAACTTTATCGGTGACTATAAATTCACAGTTTTCTTTTGGCATAGCAAATACCACTGTGCCTGTAGCTTCATCTATACTAGTGGGCAAAATTACAGTGCCGTCTGCATATTTACCTACAATAGATTTAAAATCTATTCCGGATTTGTCATCAGACAGCTTTACAGTGATAGAAGTTTCATCATTTGCATAAGAAATTACTGATGGAATTTTGTCATCAATATTATTGATATCTACTTTTTCAATAGCTTCTTCGCCGTTTTTCGATACCGCACAAAGCTGATAAGTACCATTTTGTACAGCGGTAAAAATGTATCGATCATTTTCTTGCTGTTTGCCTGTAGATTTTTCCCCTGTCGGTGATAAAGCATATACCTCGGATAAAGGCATAATGGATTTTACTTGTGCCGAAAAAGAAATAGGCGCAGCCATATATTCTTGCGGCACCATAATGTTTGCATAAGTAGGAGCTATAGATAATGCCAGTGTGGCACAAGATGCCGCTGCCAATACGCTTACACTTAATGTGGATAACGCTATAGCAGGTGAAACGTTTACATTGGCAAAAGAGGCTGCCGATTTAGTAGGCGTAAAGTGTACCTTTGTACACATTGCACCTTTATGCAGCGCCTGTGTTAATGTGCTAAAAGCCGTTTCAGGGCTTAAAGCAATGTTTTTGGCAGAGTCTAACAGTACACTGCGCAAAGGTAAAATTGCAAAAGCACCATAAAAAAAACCATCGCTGCCTTCTTTGGTAATAGCTTTTAACAATTGCTTTTTAGCTGTATTCAATCGGCTTTTTACAGTTCCTTCGGGACACGCCATCGCTGTTGAAATTTCACTGATTTTAAGACCTTGATAATACTTCATCACTACCGTAGCGCGAAGTACGGGTTCCATATTATCTATCAGCTTTGCAAACATTTGCTTTTTTTCGTTTTTTGTTGCCATATACAATGGATTTACTTCCAAACAAGTATCTGCGATCATTGCCAGCTCCTCATCTTCTGTGGCAATATCCCTGCGATTTTCTATTATACGCATACACACATTATATGCGATGCGATTAGACCACGCAGTAAACATAGTCACATCTTTTAGGTTGTCGATATTATTCAGTATTTTGATATACGTCTCTTGCGTAGCATCTTGAGCATCTGCCTCATTTTTTAAAATAGATAACGATAAAAAATATATTTTTTGATATGTCTGCTCGTAAAGCTGCGTAAATGCCTGAGAATCTTTTTCCTTTATCCGGTTTATCAGCTCACCTAATTTACGGTAATTCGGTTTCAAAAATTCACCTGCCTTTCTTATATGATACATTAACAAAAAAAAAGGTTCATAATTTATAATTTTTTTGTTTTGTTAATTTCAGCATTATCTTACAGCTTGTTAGACAAAATATCAAGTGCATTGACAATTTAGACAGTTTTTTAACAAAATAGTGTGATATTACACTAAATGAACTTTTTTAAACCACTATGTATCATATATTCGGAAAGCGTTTTATTGTAAATGCCACGTGTTAATTGTTTCACAACAAAAAAACACGCTTTACAACATTTTATCACATTCTGTATGCGGCATTTAATACAATAAAACAAAGAATATGAAAATAGGGGATATTGAAAAAATGAAAAATAAAACAAATGCAAAGCGTAAATCCAAAATATTATGCCTTGTCATTGCAATGGTTTTAATGGTGAATATGTTTGCACCGAGCTTTGTGTTTGCATCAGACGAAACGCAAGGCAAGGTAATAGCAGAGTTTACATCTAGCGTAAATGATATAGATAATACAGAGACGATATCTGTAAAGGCAAAGCCGCTTACAGATAATATTACTGTTACAGGCATAAAATTGCCCGATGATACTAAAATAAGCGGAAACGCAGCTACATTTACGGTAAATGAAAACAAAGAATATTCTTTTACCGTGCAGTACGATGAAATAGCAGCGCCGCCGCAAGACGAATACGCTACGCAAGGCTCTGCACCGGATATTAATGCGCCGCAGCCTACAATAAAAAGCGGCAGCGAAACTTTTGCATATACTGTGTCTCAGCTTATCAATATAAAGCCTGTCAGCGCTGCAATGCAAATGGCAAAAGCCGTCAACTATAACGGCATTTTGTTTAACCAAGAAACAAATACTATTGTAGGCTATGTGCCACAGGCAAATGCAAGCACGGATATTGTAATACCACAAGAAATCAACGGTTTTCCCGTATTGCATATTGCAG
>JAVWEG010000126.1:0-3696 GCA_036641735.1 Oscillospiraceae bacterium | reverse complement strand
TCCACTACAGCAGTGTCTGTTTTGCCTGCTTTAGCTTGAGCCTCTACAGCAGCCATAAGCTCTTTAGCAGAGTTAGAAGAATTTGTTGCACCTGCAACTACTTCTATCTTGTCAGCTGTGCCTGCCTTCTTAACATTGGCTTCCAGCTCAGGAATCCAAGCGGAAAGAACAGGGTTTTTGCCAGCCATTTCGCCCATACCCATACCGTAAGCTTCGTCTGTCATTGCACTCTTCATTGTGCCGTCTTCCAATTTAGCATCAAAGTTTACATCAGCAATAGCACCGTCTTTGTAGGTAACCTCCAAAAACTCTGTAGCGCCGTGAGATGCGTTCTTATACTCTGCCTTATATGTGCCGTCCTTGATTTTGCCACCGCAAGCTACAAGGGATACAGCTAGTACTGCAACTAGAGCAAGTGTAAGTGCTTTTTTCATAATTTATGCCTCCAAAAAAATGTGTAGACAAGATTTAAAAACTTGTCCCGTATAAACAAGTATATAAATACTATGCCAAAGTGTCAATAAAAAAACACAATAAACTTATATTTGTAATTGAATTGACATTTTTTTGTCAAAATAGTGTTTTGCATACTAAATAGTATTGTGCAATGCGTAGATTATGCAGCTTGCACATTGGCAATATGTTTTTCCAATCGGACAGACGAATGGCGATGACGTTTACAATGCAAATGCCTTTCGGCAATATATAAACCTTTGGCGGCTGCCAAAAATCCTATAGATAAAATGATGCACACCATAGCATTTGCTTCATCGGAAGCAATGCCACTAAAAGCAAATATTGCCATTAGCACAAAGCTTACTATCGCGGTATTGTATAAAAAACTTTTAAACTTTTTTTTCATTTTATGTATTCCTCCATTAGCTTTATGTTTACATAATACTACAACTGTTGGTTGTTGTCAAGATATTTTACAACTATTTTTACTATTTATTACAACTCTATTTACAATTACAACTAAATGGTGTATACTATAAAAAATGAACGGAGGCGCAGATGTGTTTGAAAAACGTTTAAAGGAATTACGTAAGCTAAAGGGTGTGTCTCAGGTAACATTGGCAAATGTACTTGAAGTTACGCAGCAAGCTGTGGGCAAATGGGAAACGGGGCGTTCTTCACCCGATATGCAGACACTTGCGCGCATTGCAGATTTTTTTGCAGTGACGGTGGATTATTTATTAGGCTGTGCAGCACCGTCTGTTTCTACAGGAGAATACCCTATTCCTATAATAGGTACTGTGAAGGCAGGGTATAACGCTCTTGCATTTGAGGAAGACTATGGAGTGGAGTATGCACAGGTGCGCTCGCCTGAGGAATATTTTTTCCTTATAGTAAAGGGAGATAGTATGGAGCCGCGTATACAAGACGGTGATTTAGCGCTTGTACACCGTCAGGAAACACTGGAGGACGGAGAGCTTGGGGTTATTGTATATGGCGAAGGCAATGGCACACTGAAAAAGTTTATCAGGCGCAATAATGCCGTAATTTTGCAGCCGTTTAATCCTGCGTATCAGCCGCAAATTATTATGGGCGACGATTTAAATGATTTGTTTATTGCAGGTAAAGTGGTAGAAACAAAGGCAAAATGGTGATTTATATGCTTATTTTTAACCGTATTTAATAGGCATACCCCATAGTCGCATATATGCAACAGAAAGGCGAGCTTTAAATGGATATATATGATAAATTAACTATTCTTACAGATAGCGCAAAGTATGATGTAGCGTGTACATCAAGCGGAGCAGACAGAATGGGCAACAAAAGTGGGCTTGGCTCGGCTACACCTGCAGGTATTTGCCATACGTTTTCTGCCGATGGAAGATGCGTAAGCTTGCTAAAAGTGTTGCTTACGAATTATTGTATATATAATTGCAAATACTGCGTTAACAGAGTGGGCAATGACGTGCGCCGCGCCGCATTTACTCCGAATGAGCTGGCTAAGCTGACGATAGAGTTTTACAGACGTAATTACATTGAAGGGCTTTTTTTATCGAGCGCGGTAATACAAAGTCCTGATTATACGATGGAGCAGATGATAAAAGCACTGGAGATTTTGCGAAACGAATATCATTTCAGGGGATATATTCACGCAAAAACCATACCGGGGGCAGATGATGCTTTAGTGCAAAGGCTTGGGCTATTGGCTGATA
The DNA here is from genome assembly GCA_036641735.1 of Oscillospiraceae bacterium. Lineage (GTDB taxonomy): Bacteria > Bacillota > Clostridia > Oscillospirales > Ruminococcaceae > JAGPHI01. Next base: position 1,528 of record JAVWEG010000126.1, on the reverse strand, counting down.
GATTGAGTGTAAATATAGAGCTTCCAAGCGAAACGAGTTTGAGAGCGCTTGCACCTGATAAGACACGAGCATCTATTTTATTGCCGATGGGAAAGGTGACTAAGCGTGTGAGCGAAAACAAGCAGGAGCTTGCTTTGTATCGCAATGCGCCGCGCTTTGCCCCGGCAGGGCAAAGCACGCAAATGATAGTGGGTGCAAGCCCCGAAAGCGATTATCAGATATTGCGTTTAACAGAAGGCTTGTATCATAAATTCGAGCTGAAAAGAGTGTTTTTTTCTGCGTATATACCTGTGTCAAACGATATAGCTTTACCGCCGATAGGTACAAAGCCTCCGCTTTTGCGCGAACACAGATTGTATCAGGCAGATTGGTTATTGCGATTTTACCATTTTGAGGCAAATGAAATTTTAAGCGAGGCTTCGCCAAATTTTGATGAATTTGTGGATCCGAAATGTAATTGGGCAATAAATAATATTGGATTTTTTCCTATTGACATAAATAAAGCAAGCTATAAAATTTTGCTGCGAGTGCCGGGAATAGGGCCTAAAAGTGCTATGCGCATAATAAAAGCGCGCGCCATAGGTGAGCTGGATTTAGACGATTTGCGCCGAATAGGAGTGGTGCTTAAACGCGCACAGTATTTTATTTTGTGCCGCGGATTTGCGCGCGGAATGCACGCAGGGCGAGAGGAGACGATAAATGCACTTCTTGATCCTAAGGCTTTTACCATTGGCTGCGAGCAAACCAGCTTGTTTGCACCGTATTTTGATAGCAAAACGGCGCACGGACTGCAAGATATGCAAGCGACAAGGGTTTTAAAGCAGGAGGCAGTGAGATGTATATCACAAAGGATATAATATATGTGTATGATGGCAGCTTTGACGGATTTTTGTGCTGCGTATATGAGAGCGTATATGGTAAGGAAATACCTGCGGAGATATTAACAGATGAGGAGCTTGATATTAGTTTTTATGTACCACGCACGATTTTAACCGATGCAGAACGCGCCTCGCGTGTATATGTGTCGCTAGATGTAAAAATATGCCTTGAGGCGCGTGAGCTTATAGAGACGGTTTTTTTGTCGAATTTATCAAATAAAGAAATAAGCTTGCTCCGCTTCATTTTATTTGCTTATAAAAACGGTGCAAAAGTGTTGCAAATGCTATCACACCCTATTGTGAACCCCATTTTGATGGCGGAAAAAGGATTGAGGAACGAAGCGCATTTGCTTTTGGGCTTTTTGCGTTTCCAAGATGTGGGCGGTGCATTGGTGGCAACAATTTCACCGCAAAACTATGTGCTGCCATTTATAAGACATCACTTTTGTACACGATTTGCAAATGAGGATTTTTTAATATTTGACGATGTGCATCACGCTGCACTTATATACGAAAATGGTGTGGCGAAAATTGCAGCAATAGATTCCATAACTGCACCGACACAAGGCATAATAGAAAAGCGGTATCAAAATTTATGGAAACAATTTTATCATACAATATCCATTACATCTCGAGAAAATAAGCGTTGC
>JAVWEG010000125.1:0-3746 GCA_036641735.1 Oscillospiraceae bacterium | reverse complement strand
GTTTTTGAAACATAAAAAGTGATTTTGAAAGTGAGGAAAAAAGCTATGCAAGACAGCTATTTATTTACTCAATGCTGTGGTACAATAGATAGACCGAATAAAAGTATAAAGGCGGTCTTGAAAATGGAATTAATACAGATTGAATTGGTATTATTAGGTGTAATATCGGCTTTGCTGCTTTGGATAAAATTGACCACCGTTCGATTAAGTCCGTTGTTTATTTCACGATTTTCGCATATACATCAATCTGTAAACTGCGAGGGTATACGGCTTATCCGTGCGCATCGGCGCGAATACAGCGATAAAGATTTAAACATAAAGCTTATAGGTATGAGCCGATTTTTCTTGTTGCAGCTGCCGCCTGTGATAAAGGCGCTGGAGCTTGGCAAGGTGTATAAAACGTACACACATTTACAACGCACCTTTGAAAGAGCGCAAAAGCAAGGGATATTGCAAATTATCTCAAGCGAAAAAGCGCATAGACGATTTTTAATAGAAACTATCGTGTTTTTAGGCATTGTGGATTTTATAAAGGTGCTTTGCTCTAAGGAGCATCGCAAAAGCCTTGTAAAGCAAATGTATAATATAGAAATAGTGAGGACTAAATGATTAAAATATATAAATATATGCGCAGCATACGAATGCAAGCCGCCTTTTGGAAAGAGGTGGCTTTTATTTTATCCTTTATTGCAGCTGCTACGGCATTTATCTTTTACCGTAGCAAAATATGTGCGCTGTTTGTAGCTTCCTACGGTGTATATCTTTTCATACATCATTTTGCAGTTAATTATGATATATACCGACTGCGCCGCAAGCGCTTAGATTCAAAGCTATCGCCAGAGGATGCACTAAAGGAATACCAAGCGGACATATGTATGATTAACTCGGAAAACTATATTTTGCGCCACATATTTACAGCCGTACTTATCCTTACTGTAAGCGGCTATGTATGGCTATTAAGTGATGCGGCAATGTTATTGCCGATATCCATTGTATTGCTGCTCATTCATATTGCAGCAGGAACATATGCGTACATCTTTTTCAGAACAGCTACGGCAAAATAAGTGTGCTTTTTATAGCTAAAGGTATAAGTTTATACGGCTAAATTCAGCCAAAAAATAACGATAATTTATAATATTTTACTTGTATTTACGAGTGTAATATGGTATAATAAAGGTAGAAAGAAGTACTGTTTTACACACAAATTTCAATATATAAAAGGAGAAAAGCGATAATGAAAAAGGCTATGATAATATTAATATCAACAATAATAGTGCTTGGGATATGTGTAAACGGATATATATTCACACAGCATAGGAAGAAAGAAGCAGCCGAAGCGGTGCAAGCTGCGAGCATAGCACAGGTAGAAGAGACAAAGGCAAAAAAAGAAGCCGAAGAAAAGGCAAAAGCCGATGCCGAAGCAAGGGCAAAATTTTTAAAAGAAGAAGAATTACGCAAAACAATAGCAAATGCAGAAGCTAAAAAAGAAAAAGAAGAAGCTGCCGCGGCAAAGAAAGAAGCCGATGAAAAAGAGACAGCATATACAAAGCCGAGCGTACCGAGTGAGCCGCCAAAGGTAGCGGACGGCACAGACATCACTAACCCCGATAAAAAGCCCGAATACACTCCCGAAGCTGTAAAGCCCGAGAATAACAAGCCGCAAAAGCCAAGTGAACCAGTGCCTGGCACAATAAAAGACGGAATGATATATGTAGGTGGAAGTATAGGTTGGCTGCCTGACGAGGGTGTGGGTGGTACGCACAACGTTGCAGACTTTGAATTATCTGGCGAATTAGTAGGTTATTAAAAACTAAATAACAAAACACATTAAAGCAGACTTTAAACGGTCTGCTTTTTTTGTTGGAGAGGGACACTAATGAAAAAAACAGTTTCAATCATAGCGGCGCTGTGTATTACGCTTTGTCTTTTGCTCCCTGCTGTATTTGCCGCAGGTAGCGGTGACACTAACGTGGACGGCGGCGGCGGTGGTATGGGTGACGGCACAGGCACGGACGTATGGCACGTGGGCGATGATGGTGTAAGAATAACCGTAATACGCGACAGCGATAATACGCCCGTAAGCCGCCCTATTAACATATCTAATAAGCGCCACGATATACGCTTTCACGGTGGTGCAAACAGCAAAATCGATTACAGAAACGGACGCAGATTTTCGTTGCAAGGAAAAGGCAGCTTTAGAGAAGAAATAATGCCAAATCCAATGCCGCCAATCATCAGCCCGAGCGGTGCAAATAATATTGCGGCAGTGAAGCAATATTTTAAAGATAAAAGCACAATACAATATCTTGCAACACAGCTCGGCTTCGACTACGACCGCCTAACAAACGGCGACTACAAGCTTTTAATAGAGCCTATAGCATATTTTACATATAATACAATGGTATACGCACTTACAGCCACGGAAGCTGCATTATTTAATGGACAAATGCAAGGCGACCTGCGGCAAAAGATGTACGACCTTACGCATCAAAACTTGCCGCTTGCAATGTTTCTTGAAACGGCAGACCTCGGCTTCCCTGCGTGGAGCGGCGGCAGCCGTCACGTATCGGACGGCGAGATAATTTCGTCATTAGGGCTTGGTATAATACGGTTTAAGGATGCCGGGCAAGACAAGCCGCCGATATCGGGCGAGGGGCTAGAATACAGATGTAATACAGATGTATATACCTCTTGTTGGCTATATAATGACACAAGCGAGGGCATATCGCCCGACGATGATGCAGTAGCTACGATACAAATAGGAGATAAAAGCTATACGACACGGTTTGTAATACCACCTAATGAGGGTACTCTAATATATGCTAAATGGCATACACCGTCATATTCTACTAATGTACCAATAACTATAAGCGCAAGTGACGGAGCAAGAGCGGAGTTTAACACAGCAACAGCTATAGTAAGTGAGCTTGTAGAAAATACACCGCCGAACCCACGAGGGCGAGACCTTAACGAGGGATTTACCGTGCCGGACTTACCACAAGGTAAGCAGCAGCTAAGCAGAAGCTGGAACGAATGGCTGCCATATTGGGAACCAAAGCTTGAATGGGAAGAAAACCTTGTATATGAAGAAAGCCACGAATGGGTGCCGCAATTATGGAGAAATCCCGACAGCTTGTCACAGACCTCAAGCGTACCCGTAACAGGGTGGATATTTGAAGAAGGATATAACGAGGACACATCAAAATGGGTAGATAAAGGCGAATGGGTAGATAATGGAGAATGGAAATACAATTACCGTACACATTCAGCAAGCTTACAATTCAGTGCCACTATCTCCCCTGCCATTAGCTGTGAAACAGCTACAAAGACAGGTGCTAACGAATGGCAGATAAAGAGTGGCTATGGTATTAATATGACAGGACGAGGACAAGTAAGCGGCATAGAAACAACAAGCATACAAAATGCAGTAACGATATTCCCCGAATTTAACTATAAAGACTACTTTAGAGTAATGGTAAAGGAATATAACAATGATTTTATATTCACGAAAAACAAATATAGCTATGCCGGAACAAATGCACATTTTACCCCCATATGGTATCCGCGGCAGCGCAACAGGTACGCGCCGATAGTATGGGCATTTGACGTATGGTGTCCTGCCGGACAGCTATACGCATACGACAGTGACACGTTATTTATACAAGGCGATGTGTATGATGACTGGAACATTCGACCGGTATTTAATGATGCCGGAGAATAAGCGTGATAAAAAGCAGCTTTCAGTG
>JAVWEG010000124.1:0-3770 GCA_036641735.1 Oscillospiraceae bacterium | reverse complement strand
ACGCAAGGCTCTGCACCGGATATTAATGCGCCGCAGCCTACAATAAAAAGCAGTAGCGAAACATTTACATATACAGCATCAAACATAATATTGCCAAATCCGTTAAAAGCAGCGCCGCGTGGCAATTTAGAGTTTGGCGGCTTTTTGTTTGACCAAAGCACGCAAACAATTACAGGGTATACTACGGATGCAAACGCAACAAAAAAAATAGTAATACCGGAAGAAATTAATGGTGTAAAGGTGCTGCATATTGCAGACAATGCTTTTAGCGGCAGGCAAATTACAAGCCTTAATTTACCGGAAGGTCTTTTAACTATAGGCGCAAGAGCGTTTTCGTATAATAAAGAACTTGCAGGCTCTGTAAATTTTCCAAACAGCTTAATCAGTGTCGGAATGCAAGCTTTTGATTCTTGTGAAGCGCTCCAAAGTGTAAGCTTTGGAAGTAATATTGCGGAAATACCTACGAAGATGTTTGCTTTTTGCACCTCACTGGAAACAGCTAATTTGCAAGATGGTATTATCAAAATTAATAAAGATGCTTTTAGTCGATGCTCGTCATTAACAAATATTAATTTTCCAAACACATTAACGAGCATTGCTGATTCAGCATTTTCAAATACCGCATTAACAAGCGTAAACATTCCGCAAAGCGTTACAAGCTTTGGAGGAAATGTTTTTGCCATGTGCAAAAATATTGCTTCAGTAGTGCTTCCTGATAATTTAACAAGTATTCCATTTGGAATGTTTCAGGGTAATACCTCTTTGAAATCAGTTGCTATCCCGAACGGTGTAAAGACCATCGAAGATTATGCGTTTAGCAAAAGTGGATTAACGGCTATTGTTATTCCTGAAAACGTAAATCGTATCGGAAGAAGTGCATTTAGCGAAACTGAATTAACCGCCGTTACTATCCCAAACAGTGTATCTGAAATCGATTACGATGCATTTGGAAAATGCCCTAATCTTAAAAAAATAGAAATACCTACTAAAGTAAAAAATAGTATATACGGAGCGCCGTGGGGTAGTAGTACTATGATACTTTGGAAAGATATGTTTGATAAATCCCCTTTTATTTTTGATGCTAAAACAAATAATATAGTTGGTTATAATGGCAAAGAGAGCGATATTGTTATTCCGGACTCATTTTTGATAAACGGCACATCAGTATCAGTAATAGGCATTGGCGAAAGTACCTTCGAAAACTGTACAAATATTTTAACAGTAACATTGCCAAACAGCTTAGAAATTATAGGAAAAAAAGCATTTAAACAATGTAATAATCTAAAAAGTATTTCGCTACCAAGCAATGTTACTTCGGTAGGTGAAGATGCGTTTGCGCGGTGCAATAATTTAGAAACAATAAATATATTGCATAAAAACAGGGACGAAATAATCGGTGCGCCGTGGGGCAGCGACGGTTTAATCAATTGGAAAAATTTCGCGGAAAAAGATTTTTTCGTAATTGATACCACTAATAAAAGTATTGTAAAGTATAAAGGTAACAGCGGAAATGTAATTATCCCTGAAATATTTGATATAAACGGAGAAAAAATATCTGTAACGTCTATTGAAGAATATGCGTTTAAAAATATTGGCGCTAAGACGGTTACTATACCACAAAGCATAACAAGTATTAGCGAAAGAGCATTTTTTAATTGCGGACAGCTCAAACGCATTAATATACCGTCCAAAGAAAGCGGAAGCATTATCGGTGAGCCGTGGGGTGCCAATAATGCAGCTATCTGCTGGAAGAATATAGAAGAAATAAACGAATATTTATTTAACAGCAGCACCAATACTATTATCAAATATATTGGTGTCGGCACGAAACTAGATGTACCGTCATCGTTTAATATAAATGGTGCCGATGTACAAGTTAGCGCTATCGGTGAAAAAGCATTTACCGATTGCGATACAGTAGTTAGCATAACACTCCCAAATACGCTAATTGCTATCGGCGATATGGCATTTAGCCATTGCAATGCGCTTGTTTCGGTGATTATACCAAATAGCGTAACGACGCTTGGTATTAGCGCGTTTGAGTTTTGTAGTAATCTAACTTCAGTTACACTTTCAAACCAAATGACGGCTATTAGCGATATGACTTTTAAGTATTGCCGAGAACTTGAGAGTATATCTTTTCCAAGTAATATTATAAGTATCGGGAAAAATGCCTTTGAAAAGTGTGAAACAATAAAAACTGTAGCGTTACCGAACAGTGTAACTACAGCTGGCGATAATGCGTTTTACGGATGTTCGGGTATAGAAAGTGTAACAATTTCAACATCATTAAAGGATATAAGTAATGGAATGTTTAGAGATTGCAAATCGCTCAAATCTGTTATTATTCCTGAAAACATTAACAATATAGGAGAAAACTCCTTTTCTGGTTGTAAAAGCCTTGATAGCGTTACTATATTAAACGGTGCCAAAAAAATTGATGGTTACGCATTTTCAAATTCCGGAATATCAACGCTTGACATTCCGGAAAGTGTTATAGAAATGGGAGGTTGTGTGTTTCAATATTGCCCAAAGCTAACGAGAATAAATATACCAACAAAAATGAAAGGTTTTTATGGTAACCTTGCTTGGTTTGAACCTAATGGAAAACAGCCACTTGTATTTTGGAAAGACGTTCTGGATATGGATCCATTTGTGTTTAACACAACAAATCAAACAATTGATAAATATTTTGGCACAGATGAAGTAGCAAATATTCCAAAATCATTTAACGTTAACGGAACACAGATACCTGTAACAGGCATATCAAATGCTGCATTTGTAAACAGCACAATTAAATCAGTAATAATCCCGTTTGGCATAACAAATATAGGGTTTAAAGCTTTTTACAACACCTCGCTTACTAGTGTGAACATTCCGTCGAGTGTTAAAGAAATTGAGGAAAAAGCATTTCAAAATTGCAAAGAATTAGTTAATGTTACTTTGGAAAATGGTTTGCAAAAAATAGGTAATATAGCCTTTGCTAATTGCCCTAAATTAAAAGAAATAATTATTCCAAACAGCGTAACACGTATTGGAGATGCAGCTCTTCAATATTGCTCTTCACTGGAAAAGGTGGTCTTTGGCGAAAATGTTAACTATGTATCAATGTCGATGTTTGATGGCTGTAGCAAGCTTAAAACTATTGCTTTTATGCGTACACGCGACAGTATTGATGCAAGTGTTACAGGTAGCGCACCGTGGTATGCGCCAAACAATCCGCAGGTAATTTACCTTGATAATATAGTAACCTTTGACCATAATGTATCTAAAGTGCAAAACGAATATGCACGTAATATAAATATAAATGCAAATATATTAAAAGATAAAATTGCCAGTATAAAGCTCCCTAATAATACATTAATCAGTGTAGGTATAGCGATGTGGCCGACAAACGGAGGCAAGGAAGCGTACAAGGTAACTGCAAATGGTACTTACGTTTTCAAGGCAGTAAATAGTTCCGGATTTGAAACAGTTTACAATGTAGTAATTGATGATATCGGAAAGCCAACAGTAACAGCACAAGACGGAGAAATATTGGTATCTAATGCACATACTGCAACAAAAAACGATGTTTATAATATTATTAAAGCTTCTGCAAAAGACGAGATTAAAAATGATGTACCATTTGAGATAAGTGATATAGACCTTGCAAATGTACAAGCGCTCACAGATGGTGCAAGTACACCTGTTACTGTAATAGCCACAAGCAACACAGGATTAACGGATAAAATCACCGTTAATGTTATAGCAACAGATGCGTTTAGCTA
>JAVWEG010000123.1:0-3807 GCA_036641735.1 Oscillospiraceae bacterium | reverse complement strand
TCTTTATGGCAATAACATTCGTGCTATTTTATCCGACCAAAAGAGTGTTAATTTAGGCTCTGTTTACGAGTGTGTTGTGGCAAGTGAGCTTATTGCTCATGGCTACAACCTTTACTATTATGACAATCGCAGTCGTGGCGAAGTTGATTATTTAATTGATGATTTTGATAGCCTTTCTGCAATTCCTATTGAAGTAAAATCTGGTAAAGATTACACCGTTCATAGTGCTTTAAATTCCTTTGTTAGTAACGAAGATTATCACATCAAAAAGGCCTTTGTAGTGTCAAATGAAAGAACGATTTCTAAAAAAGGAAAGATTACCTACATTCCAATTTACTATATTATGTTTTTTCAAAATGGCGGAAATCAATCTGAAGGCGACTTTTTATTCTAAATTGGGATAATTCTTAATTCTAAAATATTGACCACTGCGACTACTATTTTCGCAAAACACAAAAACCGACATAACATCTAATTTTTGATGTTATGTCGGTTTTTAATTTTTGCTATTATTGTTTTTAAAATTGCAAATTGCTGTATTCGCCAAAATCTTGCGCTAACATTGTACGTCCCATTTTAAGGCTTTCGCGCCTTACGCACAGCAAAATGTGCTGCATTGTCACTGTGCTGTTATCCCCTGCCGCTAAAAATGCCGCATTTAGCACAATGTTTTTAATGCTGCCGCCCGAAAGCTCAAACTGACGTGCAAGATAAGCAAAATCTATATCCTGCAAAGGTATTTGCTTTGAAAATGCGCTGCGCCAAATTTCTTCTCTTGTTTCCGCACTTGGTAAAGGGAACTCTACAAGGTAACGTATTCTGCGCATAAACGCTTCATCGATATTTTTTTTGTAATTAGTGGCTAATATTACAATGCCCTCGTATTCTTCTATACGCTGTAAAATATACGATGTTTCGGTGTTTGCATATTTATCCTTTGCATCATTTACCTCACTGCGCTTGCCGAAAATTGCATCAGCTTCATCGAAAAACAATATTACATTACTTTTTTCAGCGGTATTAAATATTTCTTCCAGCCGTTTTTCGGTTTCGCCGATATATTTATCCACCACCTGTGAAAGGTCTATCCTGTAAAGATTCATATGTATCATATCCGATAAAATATGCGCCGCCATTGTTTTGCCTGTGCCGGGTGGCCCTGTAAACAGCGCCGACACTCCGCGCCCATATGGGTACTTGCTTTCCATACCCCAAGTATCGTACACCTTATGACGGTAAACTACGTGATTGCACAAGCTTTGCAGCGCCTGCTTTTGTTCGGGCGGCAGCTTTAAATCGTCTAGCTTATATGGAGTGCTTATTTTTTTGATGCTGCCCTGTTTCAAAGTTTTTATAGCGTTATAACAGGCACTTGCCACTGCTTCGGCAGTAATTGCAATGCCGCCTTGCTCTTGATATTCAAGGTCACGCACAGTTTTTTCTATTTCACGCGGTGTAAGCACAAAATTACTTGCATAAGCGGTATAATCTATTTTTGCCTTTAGCTTGTACTGCTTGCAAAAACATTCCCAAAGCGTAATACGCTGATTTCTTGTATGATTTTTTATGTCAATTCTGCCAATATTTTCCGTAACATACGGATAAATGCTAACTGTAGCATCTGTAAGTAATATTATTTTAATATTATGCTTTTTAATCGGCTGTAAAGCCAAGCGAACAAGCTTTTCTACGTCTTGCTCCTTGCCTGTATTTACCTCTGTGATATCATACAGGCATATAGCATATCCGTAAAAAAGCGCTTCTCTTATTATTCTGCGGATAATGTCGCGTATTTCAGCAGGTTCATATGATAAAATTGCGCTCCAATTGGCAAATACAATACCTCTTTCAATATTAAAGCAGGCATTTTTCAATAAAAACCGCTTGCCAATACCGTCTGCACCTGTAATTTGCAGCAATGCCATCGGGCTGTCAAAATCCGCAAGCTGATCTTTAATTAGCGGCAAATATTCGCCGCCCACATACACCTCGCCCACGCTTTTACAGTCGCAAAGCTCGCAAATATCATTTAGCCGCTTATCGGCATCATCGTTTTGATTTATAAATGCAAAAAGGCGCTCATCTGCTGTAAAAGAACGGCAGAAGAAAATTTTCTCATCCGTCTTACCCAATAAAAAAGCTGTTAGCTTATCAAACTGCTTATACGCGGCAGAATAGTCGCTAAAATCTGCATCCGTAATGCAGGAGGTTACTCTATATGCAAATTCAAGGCTGATGCCGTAAAATCCGTCTATCTCTGAAAGCAATTTTGCAAGCTCCGAAAATGCCGCTTCTGCAATGCACAGCTCCAGCATTGTTGCGCCAATAGAGTCCTCAGACAGCAAATCAAGCAATGCCTTATTGCGCTTTACATTAAAATCTGCATCACAATCTACCGCAAGGCGCATTGCCTCACGGTAGTTTTGTGTATCACCTTTTAAAATATTTTCTTCAAAAAGCTCGCCATATTTTTGCAATAATGCTGCGTTTTCTGTGCTTTTTAAATATACATAAAGCTTATAAAGCGCAAGCTCTTGAATAATAGCTATTAGGCTGTCGATAAAAAGCACTCCTTGCTGATATTATTTTTTCCTGCTGAATAAACTGCGCATTCTTTCAAAAAATCCTTTTTTCTTTTTCGGTGCCGCGGATGCTGACGGTGCAGGTGTTGGCGCTAATGCCGGTGGCGGTGTGCTTGGTGGGCCAATATCCGGTAATGGTGCCAATGCCGGTGGTGGTGTGCTTGGCGGCCCGATTTCCGGTAATGGTGCCGATGCCGGCGCGTTCATATCAAAATTGGCCGGCATCGGCATCGGCAATACCGTTGGCAGACCCATAGTAGGTGCCGGTGGTGGGGCAACTGCATGAGCAGCGGCGGCAGGTGCGGCAGCAGCGGCAGGTGCGGCAGCGGCAGGTGCGGCAGCGGCAGGTGCGGCGGCGGCAGGTGCGGCGGTGGCAGGTGCTTCCTGTTCAGCCGTAGCCTCAATTGCATCCGGCGTAGCGGCTGCAATTGCTTCTGGTGTAGCGGCGGGTGCCCCACTGACTCCTCCAACACTTATTAGTTTAGCTAACACCTTTCCGTATTTTTTTATTAAGTCAACAGATACGACATCAGGCCGTGCAGCAAGCTCTTCTTCATCGAACTCCTTGTGACTGTCAATCTTGCTTTGTCTGATAGATGCACGTATTTGTGTTAATATTTGATGTGCATCATCATCTGTTATTTCTGCCGGATCAATTTCCCGTGTTTGGCTAATATTAGTAATTTCATTTGCTATATAAGCTATCTGCGACATCGAGCTGGTTGTCAACATCATCGCCATTTCTCTTTTTTCGGGATCGGTAGTTAATAAGCCCTTAGTAAAGTTCGTTTCTCCGGGCCTTTGAACCCTTAGTTGATAATTGTTCAGCAATAACTGTGCTTTTTTAACAGGGCTGTTAAAAAAATCATATTTACTATCTTCACCGTCTAATATTTGACTTTGGGCAGAAAAAAGATTTTGAACATTTTTGTCATCGAAATGTTGCATCAAAGTATCCATCACTTCTAATGAAAAACTGTTTGCAGTGTCAACGAAATCTCCTTCTTGCAGATAACCCTTTCCTCCCCCTGTGGTAGAAGTTTCTCTTTTTATATCATACATTCTTTGTATTTTTTCAGGGCTACTCATCACATCAGCTAAAACCGGGCTATTAGCAAAACTTTCGCTGGCCATTGGTATCATTTTGGGGGTAACTACGTCCGAGCTATCTCTAAATGGATTATTATTATCACGAAATCCCAGATGGGTTAAATAGCCTGAATTT
>JAVWEG010000122.1:0-3807 GCA_036641735.1 Oscillospiraceae bacterium | reverse complement strand
TGACGTCCCCGTGGGGATAGTCGAAGCTTCTATTTGCCAACTGCAAAACAAGAAAATCCACGTAATTACAATGTAACTACGTGGATTTTTGGTCGGAGTGACAGGAATCGAACCTGCGGCATCCTGGTCCCAAACCAGGCGCGCTACCAGCTGCGCTACACCCCGATACTATATTTACAACGCTTACATATTATAATACAAAGTAAGCATACAAGTCAAGCATAAAACAAAAATGATTTCAAAACAGGCTAAATCTATTAAATAATATGAAAACCAAAAGCGAAATACAGCTAATATTAATGGATTTTTTTATTGAGATATGTTACAATAATCCTATAGGCTTGCTGTGGCGCAGCTGAGCTACGGATATATTATGGTATTTACATATTGATTGCAAATAAAGGCACATCTATTTTTAATACAATCTTGAATATTAATAAGGAAAGAGAAAACATATGGAAAAATCGAAAGTATATTTTACGGATATGAGAGCCGAGAGTGGCAACAATTTACTTGAAAAGCTGGATAAGTTAATAATAAAAGCAGGTATAGAAAGCATTGATTTTAAAGACAAATATGCAGCTATTAAAATACATTTCGGTGAGCCGGGCAATCTGTCGTTTTTACGGCCTAATTTTGCAAAAGTAGTGGCAGACAGAGTAAAATGTCTTGGCGGACATCCGTTTTTAACGGACTGCAACACACTTTATGTCGGCAGACGAAAAAACGCGATAGACCATATAGATGCTGCATATGAAAACGGATTTACTCCATTTTCTACGGGCTGTCAGATAATTATAGGCGACGGATTAAAGGGTACAGACGATATAGAAGTAAATCTTGAGAATACGCAATACATAAAAAATGCTCATATTGGCAGAGCTATTATGGATGCCGATGTGTTTATTTCGCTTGCGCATTTTAAAGGACACGAATCTACAGGTTTTGGCGGTGCAATAAAAAACGTTGGAATGGGCTGTGGCTCACGCGCAGGTAAAATGGATATGCACTGCGGCGGCAAGCCTGAAGTAACAGCACAAAAATGCCGTTCGTGCGGACAATGCTTTAAAAATTGTGCGCACGGCGCAATTAGTTTTATTGATAAAAAAGCTGATATTGACCATAATAAATGTGTAGGATGTGGCCGCTGCATAGGCGCGTGCAATTTTGATGCGATACATAACCCTAACAATTGTGCCAATGATGAGCTGAATTGTAAAATGGCCGAATACGCAAAAGCCGTAGTTACAGGACGTCCGGCATTTTATATTAATATAGTAAATCAGGTATCCCCGTATTGTGATTGCCATAGTGAAAACGATGCGCCGATTATCCCCGATGTAGGTATGTTTGCCAGCTTTGATGCTATTGCCCTTGATACCGCTTGTGCCGATGCGTGCAATAAAATGATGCCAATTCAAGGCAGTGTATTAGGTGAGCATTTGGCAGAAGGACACGATTGTCACGACCATTTTGCCACCACCTCCCCCACCACCAATTGGCGAGTATGTATGGAACACGGCGAAAAAATAGGGCTTGGCACTATGAGCTATGAATTGATAACTTTATAGATAATTGCAAATAAAATCCCCGTACTTAAATTGAAACTCAACTGTTCCGATTTAAGTACGGGGATTTTTCAGTGTAAAATTATCTTCTGTCAAAAGTATCTTCTATTTCTATTTCCTTTTTTTGCCTTGCCTTTTCGTATAATAACTGTGCTATAAACCCACTGATAGCAAGCACTGCGGCAATAATTGTAAAAAGCACAGTACTGTTTTTCGAAAACAGCTTTAATATAATACAAGCGGCTGTTACAGCACTTGCGAAGGAAGATGTAACAATCGTTTGAATAAAGCTGAATTTACGCGATAAAGTGCTTGCTACTACAGCTGCAAGCAAACATATTACAATGCTTAAAATTTTAGGACAGATAGGCTCAATAAATAAATCCAACGCAAAATATGTGCAAACAAAATTAGTAAAAGCAATTATAAAGGCTTGAGACGGTAAATGCTTATGTACAAAATATGCTACTGCAATGCTAAGCAAAAAGCAACCTATAATTACAATATATCCGCCTGCATTTCCAAATGAATATATGGCAAATGCGATATTGCCAAGTAACAACATATGACATAAAAAAGCCGAGTAAATCGGCAGCCAAATTCGCTGCAAGTGGTAACAAAAAAAGCAAGTGAAAATTAAAAACGCAAGCGATATGCAAGATATGAGTACAGGCAAAAACGCAAACGTATTTGAAAATTCAGCAGGTATGCTATGCGATATTCCATCGCATAGCTTCCATATTCCCATTACTATCATCTCACTTAAATTAAATTTCAGTAGAACAAAATCTAATCTTTACGAAACATTTTGTCGGCATAAACTACACAAGATAGATACATCTCGCAAGCAGCATCCGAGGTGAGCTTATTGTTTTCACTGGTTTTTGCGTTGCCGCTCCAGTCTCCGCTTTCATAGCCTTTTACAAATTCCAGTAAATTGCTAAGTGCGTTTTTCTCACCCATAAGCGCACTGCGCACATTTTCCGTCAATGGCAATTCCTCAATAGCGTGAGCCATATCGGTTTCCAATATCACATCAATAAGCGAAAACATACCAAGGTTGAATGCTTCTGCCGAATGTGGAGAAAGCGATTTTACACGTTTGGCTAGCTTTTCGGCAAATACAGCGCGCACAAATGCAAGCTTTATCAGCTCGTCGTTTTGGTTAGCACCAAGAGATTTTGCCATCATCAATAATATCCATCTGCGAGTTTCTTCAAAGCCGAGCTTTACAAGCGCACTGTGAACATTTGTTATTTCAAAGCCGCGATGATATTGCATAGAATTAATTTTTTTGAGTACTTTATATGACAAGCTCACGTCCTGCGCGATTATATCAGACACTACATCAAAGCTCGGTGTGCGTTTATCAAGCTCTTGCATTATGCGCGTATAGCTTGCGCGAGATGCGTCGGGAGCTTTTTGTGCCAACATTTTAGGCTTGGCAAAATAATAGCCTTGAAACAGAGAATATCCGTTTGACGTAGCGTGTGCAAACTCCGCCGCCGTTTCCACCTTTTCGGCTAAAAGCTTTATGTTCGATCCTTTAAAGCGAGCGCCTATGGCGGCGCGCTCATCAAGATTATTTACAAGTATAAAGTCCACTTTTATAATATCAATATAATCAAATAACGGCTCCCATTGCGCTTCGCCTGTGTAATCATCAATCGCTATTTGATATCCGTCCTCGTGCAGCTTTTTCACCTTGTCTATTAAATCATCTGTTACCTTTGTGTCCTCCAGTATTTCTATAACAACACCGTTTGAATCCAAAAGATACGCGAAATCCTCCATCAAAAGCGGACGCGTAAAGTTTATAAACGCTCGTTTTGCATTGGTAAGCTGTGATAATCCGAATACAGTCATCGCATCGGATACCAAAGATTTAGTAGCATCAGAGCCTGTAAGTGACGAGATAAATGCGTTGCTCTCGCTTTCGCGATACAATAATTCATATGCAGTTAGTTCACCTTGCCTATCGAATATAGGTTGTCTTGCAATATACACATTCATCTGTAAACCTCCCTCAATGATATACATTTATCTCATAATAATAGCTTGAATATGATTGCTATGTTTCAATGTTCTAAAAGTGCAAGGCTTTGCCTTGCAGAGCGCGAAGCGCTGTGGCGATAGCCACCTTTTAGGTTATTATAACATATCCGCAGCTTTGCTGCGTACAACAAAACCACGTATGTGGTTTTGAATGTTTCAATGTTCTCTCAGGTGTCAAAATCTT
>JAVWEG010000121.1:0-3839 GCA_036641735.1 Oscillospiraceae bacterium | reverse complement strand
ATCGTCAATTGCCTCCATGAACCACAGAATTTCTTGACGTGAAAATGCCGCCGGAACCTTGATGGGATCCTTCTTGCGCGGGATGCGTTTGTAATTCAAATTCTTTTCCAGTGTTACCTCAAAGAAAAAACGCAGTGCGCTGTTGTAGGTGTTAAGTGTTGCCGGGCTAAGCGTACCTTGATTGTTCAAATATTCCAGATATGCTCTTAAATCTGGCTCCTCCAGCTCCTCGACAGGCTTGTCAAAGTGCTTCATGAATTTTTGGGATTGCAGCACGTACTGCTTTTCCCCGCCCTTTGCCATCCCACGTAGCGCCATGTCCATCCGTAGCTTTGCAACTGCTTCCTCGTGTGTCATATGAAAAACTCCCTTAAAATATATTTGCACCTTGCGGTACAATACTATTTTAAGGGAGAACACAAGGTTTGCATATGAATGGCCACCGCCGTAGGCGGTTTAGTTCAATGAGCATAACACGCAGTTAATTTGATAGTTCGAGTCCCCCTATAAAAAAGCCTCGCATCTACAATTGCCATACCACTCATTAAAATTGGCTTAAACTTTGAGTTTAAGTAGATTTTTCACATTCAAAAGGAGAGTTTATGATTGAAAATAGTGTTGAAATTAAATTATTTGAGCTGCAAGATTTAAAATATCGTGATTTTCATTCAAGACTTATACCTACAATAGATATAAAATCCATTATTGGAGTGCGTACACCACTGCTTCGTAAGCTTGCAAAAGAAATGAGCAATTCGACGCAGGCGATAAAATTTATGCAAGAATTGCCACATAAATATTATGATGAAAACAATTTACATTGCTTTCTAATTGAAAATATAAAAAATTACAATATTGCAATTGATGCGATAGATACGTTTTTACCGTATATCGATAATTGGGCTACTTGCGATTTTATGAGACCTAAAATATTTAAAAAGCATCTACCTGAGTTATTAGCGAAAATCAAAGAATGGATAAAATCTTCAAAAACATATACTATTCGTTTTGGAATAGAAATGCTTATGAGCTTTTATCTCGATGCTGAGTTTAAACCGGAATATTTAGAAATAGTGGCAAACATAAAGTCAGATGAATATTATGTTAAAATGATGATTGCTTGGTGTTTTGCTACTGCGCTTGCCAAACAATATAATGAAGCATTGCCGTATATTAAAAATCATAAATTAGATATGTGGACACATAATAAAGCAATTCAAAAAGCTGTAGAAAGCTTTAGAATAACAAACACACAAAAAACATATTTGCGGACGCTTAAACGAAAACAGATAAATTTAATAACGTAAAACCAAAATGGCTTTTGCAAATTTAATTTTGCTTGAAATCCAATATGAATAAACGAAGAATTTACAGTTTGTTTCAGACGAAAATTATATTCAAATCCATCTAATACTCATAGCTTTTATAAATTAAGCAATAATTGCATAAGAATAATTTCTTGCCAGCCGTTCACACGAGAACAAAATCCTTTAGGATTACGCCCATATTCAACAAATCCCGCTTTGGTATATAGAGATAATGCAGATATATTGTCAGCAACAACACTTAATTCTATCTGAATATAACCTGCCTTTTTTGCACATTCAATGCAAGCTTCTAACAATACACTGCCAATACCTAATCCCCAATAACTTTTTTCCACGCTAATCCCTAATTCTGCGCGATGCTTTATCTTGTATTTTTTTCCAACAGCTTCAATGCCGGCAGTTCCTACAATTCGTCCTTCTACAATTGCACAAAGCTCAATTTCAGTTGTACTAATTTCTTTTTCAATTAAAAATTGACGTTCTTGTTCAACATCATAGCTGTCTTCATCTGTATATGACAGCAAAAAGTCTGTTTCAGAATGTGTTAAATTATAATTATCATATACTTCTTTGGCATCTGCTTCAATGGCATTTCTAATAAGACATTTAACACCATTTTTCAATACAATTGTTTTTTCGTATTTCATTATCTCAAAACCTTTCGACATAATATACACATTTTTAAAATAGTTAAAGGTGTTGTTGCAAAATAATCATTTGCAACAACACCTTTAATTTTAAAAAACTAATGAGTGCCTATTTTTTTTATTTGAGTGCTGTAATATACTTGAGATAAGCCTATTACTATTACACAGATAAGCGCATATATAAAGAACAATGGGTTTTGCATACCACCGGACAAAATAAACAGCGAGCCAACGGAAGCAAGTATAGGGCAAATTGCACCGCGCCATACAGATTTAATCTCTTTGTGTACATACATCATAAATACTTTTGCATAAAGCACAAGATATAGTAAATAAGAAATAGTAATTGATATCTCAGAAACATCAGAATTAGGTAACAAATTAAATTTCATTGTAAGATAATGTATAAACATCCAAAATGCACATAAACCAAATGCAAATATTGCAGAGTTTACAGGCATATTCACTTTTTCGTTCACCACAGACAGCTTTTTTGAAAATGGCATATAATTGTTACGCAATGACATAGAATATGGCATACGGATAAATCCAAGAACTAAGCCGTTAACAGTACCCATAACCGAAATAATAACGAATATCGTTATTACTTTAGCAAATGTAGGCCCGAATAAAGCTTTGGCTGCAAATTCAACGTGACCGTCTCCAAGCCGCATTACTTCATCTGCACCAACGAAAGTAGTAATGCCAACAAAATAAATTACATAAATGCATAAAATAATCAATGGAGCTACTACGAGAGCTTTAGGCATATTTTTCTTTGAGTCTTTAACTTCGTGAGCCACAGAAGTAGCAATAGTCCAACCATCAAATGAAAAGGCGATAGCACCGACGGCGGAAATCCACACAGCGCCACCAAGCGAAGAAGTTGAAACATTAGTGATACCTGCAATTGGATCGCCAAATATCAAGCCGCAAATTGCCAATAATGCAAGTGGTATCATTTTAAGCACTGTGGTTACATTTTGGAAAGCCCCACCGAATTTAGCAGATATAGTGTTGTAGATAAAGCAAATAATGCAAAATGCGCCACCTACAAGTATTTGCTCTTCTAATGTGCTGTCTAGATTGAATAGAATACTGGTATAAATACCTACTACCCAAGAGACAACAATTGTAAGGGTAGGATAATATATAAAGGTTTGAAACCAACCAAATCCGCAAGCTACGCGCTTACCACAAAATTCCTCCATATAAGTAACTACTCCGCCCGGAGTATTAGTGCGCGATGCAAGCTCACCAAACGTAAGCCCACCAAATACTATTGCAAGGGCTGCGATTACAAATACTACTACACCTAAAAATATGCTACCGCCTGTGGCTTCAAGAATATTATCGCTTTTAAAAAATATTCCCGAACCTATACAGATGCCAATAATCATAGTCGTTGCGGTAAAAAGCCCGTATTTTTCTTTTGCCTGCTTCATTATAACCCCTCATCTCATTATTTCGTTATATACCTTATAAAAGTACATAACAGACATTATATCAAATAAAAAACGGTTTGTCACTAATTGTTTGTCTCTCGCGAACAATTAGTGTAAATTACGCATAAATGTTGCTTTGTGAGAATATATTTAATTATGGGGTGATATTGTGTTTGGAGTTTTTTTGAAATATATAGCGAGCCATATATTGTATTTTGCACTGCATCTCGAAGGCAGCAGCTTTCCAAAGCCACTTACTGCATTGGAGGAAATAACAGCGTTTAAGGAATATCATAACGGAGATATGGCGGCGAGAGATAGATTAATAAGGCATAATTTGCGTTTAGTAGCTCACGTAGTTAAAAAATATTATTCAGGCAATATAGAACAAGATGACCTTATCAGTATAGGCAGTATTG
>JAVWEG010000120.1:0-3850 GCA_036641735.1 Oscillospiraceae bacterium | reverse complement strand
TGATATTAATGAAAATGATTATACAATTGATGCAGATAAAATAGAGGCACTTATTACTGAAAAGACGACAGCTATTCTTCCTGTTCACGTTTATGGGAATATCTGTGATGTTGAAAAAATCGAAAAATTAGCAAATAAATATAAAATAAAAGTTATATACGATGCAGCTCATGCTTTTAACGAAACTTACAAGGGTATAAATATTGCTAAATTTGGAGATGCTTCAATGTTTAGCTTTCACGCTACCAAAGTGTTTAATACAATTGAAGGCGGAGCAGTTATATATAAAGATGCCACTATAAAAAAACATATAGATAATCTTAAAAATTTTGGTATTCGCTCAGAAGAAATTGTAGAGGCTGTTGGTGCAAATGCAAAGATGAATGAATTTCAGGCAGCTATGGGCATATGTAATTTGCGGCATCTTGACAATGAAATAGAAAAAAGGCAAAAGATAGTAACCAGATATATACAAAATCTTAAAAACTTAAAAGGGCTGAAGCTGATTCGTTTTAATCCCGAAGTTACTTATAATTATTCATATTTTCCAGTGCTGTTTGATGCCTCTATATTTGGACATTCAAGAGACACAGTGTTTGAAGCACTAAAAGAGCACAATATAACGGCACGCAAATATTTTTATCCGCTTACAAATTCATTTGATTGTTATAAAGGCAAATATCGAGGAGAAACACCTGTGGCAGAAAATGTTTCGCAAAACATTTTGACACTACCATTATATGCGGATTTAAAAATAGATGATGTAGATGAAATATGCAGGTTGATTTCATCAATTAAATAATATGCGAAGGGGCATTTATGAAAAATAGTTTTTACACACAGGAAGAACTGAAAACTTTGGGAATTAAAGCTTATGGGAAAGATATTCTGATAAGTAGAAATGCGCAATTTTACAATGCGGATAAAATAATTCTCGGAAATCATATCAGGATAGATGATTTTTGCATTTTGAGCGGAAAAATTACAATTAAAAACTATGTACATTTATCAGCATATACCGGGATTTTCGCAGGTAATGCGGGAGTTACATTAAATGATTACGTTACAGTATCTTCACGTTCCGCAATTTATGCTGTAACAGATGATTATTTAGGAAATGCTATGACAAATCCGACAGTGCCGGAAGAATATAGAAAAGTATTCGCTAAGGCGGTTGTCTTTGAAGAACACTCGCTAATAGGTACAGGATGTACAGTTTTGCCGGGGGTAACTCTGCATACAGGAGCTTCGGTAGGGGCTATGAGCTTAGTAAATAAAGATTTAGATGAATGGGCTGTTTATGTGGGTATACCCTGCAAAAAAGTGAAAGAAAGAAATCGAGTACCTTTAAAGATGGCAAAAGAATTGTCGATTGAGGAATAAAATGAAAAAGATTTTTACTAAACAAAGCCTTAGTGTTGTACTGTGCTTATTGCTGTGTGCGGCTTTTACTGCTATTTATTTTCAAGAAGAAATAAGCAATAAAATTTATAATGGAATGGATACAAAAACAATAAAAATCACCACTGGGGTGGAAGTGGGATACGATTACAGTGAACTAGCTCCAATATGTATTTCAGGAAGCAGCGCATTTAGAGGTGCGAATCAGTTTTCCAGTAGAAATGATCAAAGCTTTGAAGAATTAAAAGCAGCTGTAATAGAAAACAATGGTTTTGTAGAATTTATAGAGCCAATTACTAAAGAAAAATGTTTCAAATCCACAATACCCAGTTCGACAATCGTTTTTAAAATGACATTTGCACCGGAAACAGCATTTACACTTTCTACAGGACAGGGATTTGGGCAAGCATATGTTTATCCTGAAGATGAAGAAGCGTATAACACATATTTTAATATTGATTCAAAACCTTCAAACGAGCTTGTTTTTCCATTTAGAACACAGCAAGGAGCGTATCACTATTTAAGGTATATGGTTGCGTATTTGCTGATTATTTTAGTCGTTTTTGCACTTTATTATTGCTTGTATTTACTTGTTTTGAAATTTAATAATAGTAAGCAGAAATTTATGGTAAAGATAAAGCAACATTCAAAAATAAATAGAAAAGCAATGTTTGTACTGCTTTGCGTTTGTTGTTTTGCGTTTTTTGCCATTCAATATTATGTTGAACCTAAAAATTTTTATTTTGGAAACAATATAATGAGCGATGCATATTATTATGCCTATGGACCTTTTTTTGATGAGAGCGGACAATTTTCCATTACATATTTTTTACAACACGCATTATTACACAGAGGTGTTTATCAATCCTTTGTGTATTTAATATTTGGCATACTTGGAAGTGCTTTGCACATAGAAATGATGTATTTCCATTTTGCAATGATTGCAATAATTTTTGCAGCTACGTTCGCATATTTTGTGCCAATGTTTTACAAAGCGATATTCGAAAAAGAGACGAATAATTTTGCGATTATTATAGCGGCGGCTATATTTCTTGCATTTTGGCATACTACTATGCGATATCCTTTATCAGATACTATTGGTTGCTTATTTATGTTTGGAGCAATTGCTTTTTTTTCACGAGGTATGCAAGATAAAAAAAAGCGAAGCTTTGCTTGGTCAGGCGCTTTAATGTCTCTAGGGCTTAATTGGCGTGCAAGTTATTCGCTGGTTTATTATTCTGTTTTAGGAATTATGGCAGTTGTTTTATGTACTGAAATATATAAATATTTTACTGCTAAAGACAAACAATCGATTAAAACAGCACAAATCAAACAGAACATTAGGAATACGCTATTATATATTTTGATTTTTGTAGCTATGGTGGCTGCGGTAAAATTACCACAGCAAATATTACTTTTGTTAGGCGGAATAAGTCCATTTACAAGCACAAATATTGTATGGTCAGCCGATTATATTAATCATATAGAAAACTCTATTGTAGAGGCAAATCTTCAAAATTCATATACGCTATATTCAAATTTTTCTACGCAATATCTTGATAAACAGATGAGCCAAATATATGGTTCCATTTATGGATACAATACAAATCTGCAATTTAAAGATATAATTTATTTGTGGATGAACAAGCCGTTTGACAGCTTTATTATGACACTTAAAAGGGTAATTTGGTCGTTGCAAGTTAGCAATTCTTTAGCGTACGGTGGAAACACATCACCGCTATTTAGTAAAATTATATTATTGATTAATTCTTCAATGTATATTACTTTAGGTTATAGTTTATTTAGCCGCAAACTAAGAAAGGCTCTATACAATAATAAATATATAACGTTTTTATTGTTGGCATTTGTGACAACAGGATTATCTCAGGCGGTTTTGGCTATAGAAACAAGATATTTTATGTTTGTAAACCTTGTTGTAATAATAACATTTGTGGTAATTTTGTTACAAGGAATTGCAAAAAATGAGGAAATAAAAAAAGAAATTTACAGTCCAAGGTTTCTTGTTTGTTTAAATGCCGCAAATTTATGTGTGTTTGCATTTTACAGAACTGTACAAATGAATTTTAAGTGAGAATATACAATTGATATAAGGAGAGTTATGATAAAATTTAGAACCAGATTGATTTCTATGATTCTTGCAATGGCAATATTATTTTCAATGCCAACGTTTGCATTGGATAATAGTGAAGGCTTGTCTAAAAATAGTAATATCGATAAAACTCGGGCAACAGATATTATTGAGGCAGATAAAGCAAAGGATAGTTTTGTTATACAAAGCGATCAAAATAATATTGCAGTTGCGACTGCGGCCAATGCGGCAAAGAGTAATATTATTGCTACTGCACCTAATGCTGAGCAATTTGTGCCGACAAAAATTACAGGTTGGATAGACTTACCAAATGGAGAAAAAGCATATGCGGATAAATAT
>JAVWEG010000119.1:0-3977 GCA_036641735.1 Oscillospiraceae bacterium | reverse complement strand
CATTTTTCTTTATAGCCTTGAAGTTTTTTAATATTATCATCAAGTGCTTTTTGCTCGGCGGCAAGAGTATCTTGAAGTTTCTTTTTGGCAGCTTCTAAATCTGCAAGCTGTTTATCAAGCTTTATTTTTTCAAGCTTATCATTTGCCTCTGCAATAGCATCTTGGTCTGTGTTCCACACAAATCCAATGCCCTCACGATAAATACGATGCACCTTTTGGCTGTTTGCTCGTTCAGCTTCAGCTTGTGCTTTTTCAAGATTAATAGCTTGCTCTCTAGCATCATTTGCAGCATTAAGAGCGTCCATTTCGTCCTGTATTGCTTTGATGCGTTGCCCGTATGAGCCTGCAACCTCAGGATCTGCCAATATCGCTTTTTGTTCTTCAAGCTTCTTTATTTCATCATCAAGAAGTTTGTTTACAGCGCGTAAAGCAGAGTCTTGTTTTGCTTTTTGCTTATCTAATGCAGCCTTTTGCTCGTCTAATGCCTTTTTCTGCTTATTAAGAGAAGCTGTAAGTGCATCGGTTGCAGATTTAGCGGAGCCTGTAGAAACTGTGTATTTTCCAAGACTCGCACGAGTTGTATCAATAACAACTTTATATTTATTATATATTGACACAACCTTTTCAGTAGCAAGCGCAATATTGCCTCCTTTAAGAGCAGTTTCAGCCGCTAAAGATTTAAGCTTTGCTTCTGTATTTTCATTTGTAGCATCTGTATCTTCTTTTGTTTTTCCAATTAAATATTCCGTTGCCACCGCTTCATCGGTTAAACTTTGTATGTTGTTAATGGCATTGCTTAATGCTGTCGCTTCTAATTCATCCAGTTTGGCGTTTGCAAGCTCTAACATACCATCTTTATTTAATCGTATTTGCCCGTTTTCATCAACAAGGAAACCAATGTAATCATCTCCAAGTGCTAAAACAGCTTGCATATTATCAACAGTCAAATAACCTTTTTCGTTGTAATTTGCGACAATTTCATCTATTGATTTATATGCGGATTGCAGTGTATCAATTGCATTACTAGCCGCACTAAACGATTGACCGGATACTAAGCTTGCTTGTCCGGCATTAACTATTCCATTTGTGAATTGAGGAAATGCCGTATTTGCCATTTCAAGCATTACAGCTTGTAATATTTTATCTGAACCGGCTGTATTAATCAAAGCTTGCCTAAACTCATCAAATTGTTTCACGGTTTTTGGAATACCGTTTTGTTGTTGTAGATTTAGGATATTAGTTCTGGCAATATGCTCATTCAGATTTTTGGTTGCTTCTGTTTCCGCATCAAGTATGGTGCTGTAATTATTACGAATTGAAACAAGGTCGGTATATGTTTTGCCCGATGTCATTCCGTATTTTTCCAAAGCGGTAATTGCATCATTCCAAGCGGCAATTTGCTCTTGTGGATTTCCTAAAGCTTTTGCGCCCACGCCGGCACTCATACTGTCAAAAGATATTTTAAGATTTGGAATGTGAAGTTCTGAAAGCTTTTTAAGCTCTGCGCTGCCACTACTAAACAAATCTTCTTGATAGTCAAGAGCTGCACCTTTGCGTAAGCCGCCAATTAAAAATGTTTCTGTACTCTCTCGCTTTGCAAGCTCTGTCTGCGCCCTTAGGCTTTGCTCCATCTGACTTAAGCGTTCAGCAGACAACGCTTGTAAAATAGATATTTGGTCTTGATAACCGCCATTAACTAAATCAAGCCCATCAGCTTCTTTATGCAAAAGTTTGACAATGTCTTTTTGCGTATCGGATAATTGCGCTCGCACGCTATCGTCTTTAACCTCTGCTTGTGATAGCTTAGTGTACCTATCTATTAACGTGCCAAATGAATTGCTTTCCTCCTGCGCTGCGAGAGCCGTATCTCTAATAGCTTGTTGATATTCCTCTTGCTTTTGCTGATTGTACGATATAACGGCAGCTAATGCCGAAAATGCAACAATTGCCACACCGACAGGATTTGCTATTATAACTGCCGATAAAGATTGTAATGCGCCCTTAAGTGTCACGCTTGCAGTTGTAACCACACCTTCAGCCGTGGCAAGCCCTAATGCCTGTATCTTCGCTTGTGCTTGCGCTTGCGACAGCCCCTGCGCTGTGAACATTTGCTCTAATTGAGTATGTGATAATTTTTTGCCTGATAAAACTAACTTTATTTGCGAATCGTTAAGTACGCGCGTACTTGCCGCAAGTTGAATTAGTTGTTTTTCGCTTGATGAATAATTCAAGGTTTTACCAAGCTCCATTGCTTGATTCATTGACGTAAAATTATTTTTAACGCTAATAGATGCTACTTGTAAAGCAGTTAAACCTTTTATTAAGCCAAAAACTGCAACACCTGATATTGCACTTTTTAACAATCCTGTTTTATCAATTAAGCCTACCAGCGCCGTGCTTGCATCTAAAATTCCTTTTACTAAATCCGGATTAATCGTGTCCATTGACAAGGCTTCAAGGCTTGATATTAATTTATTGGTTTTTGCTTCAACGCCAGTTTCGTAATCGGCAAATTTTTGCATTGATGAACCTGCTGAATTTGCAGATATTTCAGCGTATTGCAAAGCTTTGTCAAAATTATTCATCAAAACCAGAAAGTTTTCCTGTTGGCGCACACCTGCAAACGAATTACTTATTGCGCGTTGCTCAACGCTCGAAAAACTTTTCCAACGCTCGCCCACTTCATTTATTACATCGCCAAAATTCCTGAACTCTTTATTTGAATCTCTCAGCTTAATATTGAAATGGTTTAATATGCTTTCGACATCTGATAAATCTTGTCCGTCATCATCAATAAATTTACCGATTTTTATATTCGACAAACGCGAAAATATGGTTTTAAAAGATTCGCCAACAGTCTCGGCTGTCTTTTGCGTAGTTTCTTGCACCACTGTTAAATATCCAAGCAAGCTGTCCATTGATACGCCACTCAAGGCGGCACTATTGGCGGTTCTGCTCATACTTTCTGCTAGATCGCGGCTAGTAACGGCTGCATCTTGGTCTAATCTTGTTAGCTTGTCTGTAACATCAGATGCCCTTTCTACACCATAAGAATACCCCTTTAATGCACTGGTTAATGATTTTGTCGCAAGTTCCGAGGACATTAAGCCTACTTTACTAAGTATCATACTTTGCTCAATCAATTTATTGGTTTCTTGTATAGTTTTGCCTTGACGAAGCCATTCCTCCGCTGCACTTGTAACTTGCGTGGTGGTTGCGCCGAATGACTGTGCCATTTTATTATAGCCCATTACAAGCTTCATTGTTTCAGAATACGATTGATTAGTTACCATTTGTAAGTTTACAATTGCCTTGTTTATATCCGTGAATTTTTCCCACGCTGCGCCAGCCGCACTTTTGATCGCATAAAAAGCTAAACTTAATAATTTAAGCTTTGCGATTAAGCCGTCAGAGCTTTGCGATATATTGCTAATGTTTTGCACGCTGATAGGCTGCGCACCATTATTGATATCTTGCATAATAACAGTATCTGCTAAAGCACCTTTCAATTTGCCTTTCATTAATTTTTTGCTTTTTGACATATTGATATCTGCCGTAACATCAATTTTTATATCGTCTATCTTTTTTATATCAGATTTAATGGCTTTTTTACTTTTTGCAGTATTAAGTTTTGCGTTTACGGAAATAGTTTGCGGCGGCATAGTGTCTAAGCCTTGTTTAATATTTTTCTTGGTGCTTTTACTGTCGAGTTTTCCGGAAACAGTTACAAACAACCCTTTTATACTGTCTAGTGATTGCTGGATTGATTGTTTTGTACCTTTTGCTATTTTTACAATAATTTCTATTGCTCTCATATTTGCCCCTTTACTTGCATTTTTTCTGCATATAAAAAAGACTATTCAGTATTAATCTGAATAGCCTTTACATATATAATATTATGTTGTGCTTATGCGATTTTACCATTTGTGTTTACAGTCTAGGCAGCAAAATGTCTTATCAACATATCCAATAGCCCA
>JAVWEG010000118.1:0-4061 GCA_036641735.1 Oscillospiraceae bacterium | reverse complement strand
GGCATTGATGTGCTTGCAGCTGCTTTGCTGTCTGCCATTGAGCTTGCAGGCATTGATGTGCTTGCAGCTGCTTTGCTTACAGATGAGCTAGGTGCAGTTTCTTTGCCGCAAGCTGTCATTGCTACAGCCAAAGCTAAAACCAAAGTAACTAAAGTAATTTTTTTCATAATATATAATCTCCTTTTTCTTATGCACTATTCTTGTGCAACGTTCGTTATTATAGCACTAAAGTATCGTCTTGTCACAAAAAATATGTGTAAACTTTGTGACAATTGTACATTTCGTAGCAATTACTATATCCTACAAACATAATTAAAAACCTTTATGCTGATTTTGAAAGTTTTCAACATAAATATAAAAATGTACGCACACATTGCTATTACGCATCGGATAGTCAACCCTTTATTAAACAATATTTTATCGAACATAACATATAAAAAGTGTAATTATTTAGATTGTCTAAATCAATAAGAGAAAGATAGTGATAAGACTATTCATTACAGAAGCGGATGCGCTATCGTACCCCTGAGGAATTGTTTGAATAACACCTTGACCGAATTTTTAAGCTTTAACCCCAGATACTTTATTCTAAAAAACTGTTCAATTTGTTATTACCTTTTTCCTAACTATAAAATCAAGCCGCTACATCAAAGGCAAAGATGCAACGGCTGTATATATTTGCAAAAAACGAAACCGCCTCGATTTTGAAGCGGTTTCGTTTTTTATAAAGAATTGCTGAGCTGCAATTTGCAAAGGATTAGATTAATAATTATAAGTTTTGATCTATTAGTTTGGCCTTTAGAAGGTGAGCACGAATAGTTAATAGATCCGCAGTGTTCAATTCGTTGGTGGCACTATCTGCTATATTCGCCGCCACATCCAATGCGTTTTTAGGATTTACTGTTATTTTACGTGATAATATTCTGCCTCGAATATTGAGTAAATCCAGTGTCGTTACGCAACCATCACCATTTACATCGCCATATATTACTGCTGTAATATGAGCGCGCTCTGTTTGATTTGGGTTTGTACCCACTTCGTATACTATTCTTGTGCCTGTGCTTATTGTATCTGTTTTATTTAGAGTTTTTCCATCTTTTTTCGCCGTTAGTACATTTTCCGGCTTAAGGCCATTCAAAACATCGGCCACTTTACTTTCAAGCTTGATATTGCTAACAAACTCTTTATCTGTTGATATTTTTAAATCATCGATGGGGTTTGTCGTTTTGATAGCAGTTATATCAAACACGGCTGTAGTTTCCGGCTTTATAATTGCTTGTTCGTTGCTTGATTCTGCCGCAACAATGTATTCCGAGCAGTGAGTAATGACGAAACTAATTGTATCTCCATTGTCTTTAATTGGAAGATATTCCGTAGTATTCTTATCTCCATCTGAGTCAAGCTCATCTAACATTGCTTCAAGGGCACCCTTCGCCGGGTTGAACCAATAAATTCTTAATACGTCAAGTGCGCCCGGCCGTGAAAGCGCTGCGTTCTTTTTGATAGTAATAGTTGCCGGTGCAGGCAGCTCTCCTGAATGTGAGAAAGAAATAGATTGATAAAGAATAGAGTCTGTTCCGGGCTTCAAATCTTGTGTTTCTTTGATAATTTCTTTGATACTATTTTTCGCCAACACTTCTTCCGCAGTTAGCTTATCTTCTTGCTCCGGTGCAAGCTGGTCAAAATCAAACTTTACGGAAAGGCTTGGCGCCTTAATCTGCTCTGCTTCCGGCTTGTCATAATTCTTTTTTAGTTCTTCTGCCGAGAACGACCATTTAATCTCGGTTTCTGCCTTTTCGCTTTTTACCTCAAATACAAGATTATCCACTTTTTTTGTTTCATCTGTTGATGCGCTGGCATTGCCTGCCGCTTCAAAAACGGCGTCGTTTATTTTTGCATCTCCCGTGGGGTTATCTATTGTTACCGTTGCTTCATTCTTTTCTGTTGTTGTGCCATCTTCATTTTTAACCGTAACGGTATTTGTTGGCTTTAAGTCTACCGTTCCACTAGAATCTTGCGGTGGCAGAACAATAGAAAGCTTTGTCATTTTGTCATCAAGAAAATATGGTTCTACTTTTACATCGCCTTTGATGCTAGCCGCGTACGGGTAGTTTATCGACTCTTTCAGAAATGTGCCGTCAGCATTTTTGGTTTTGTTGAAATAGTTTTGCTCTGCCAAAATTGTTGTTTTAACCATTTGATTGTCGATATTAATTTCGTTATTGATAAATTTGTTTTTTTGGCATTGATAATATGCGTAGTTAATGATTGTCATTGGCAATATTTGCTGGGCAATTTTATTGTTTTCCAACGTTGAACTATAACAAGAGCCTTGAATACCAATATCACAATTTCCCACATAAGTATTGTACGTGGTAGAATTTGATAATATTCCTATGTGACAGTTGCTTACATTCAAATCATATATTGAGCCACCCGTGATATTTTGCAGTTTTATTCCAATATCAAAATCGCTAATTCCAACTCCCATTATACCTACCGACTTGTAAGAACTGGCTATTCCTACTCCTTTTCTATTGGAGCCTTGTATACTAAATGATCGAAGATCAGTTTGCCATTTGTAAAGTATACTGCCCTTTATAACAGATTGTGTTTGTGACACACCTGTTATATTTAAAGGCCTATTTAATACCAAATCTCCTATGTAGGTATCCTCTTTCAACTGAATGTTAGAAAAAGGTTTTACGTCTGCTTTATTTAGATATTGCTGTAATGTTGTTCCCGATAATTCTAGTTCCCTTTGCGTAGGTACATTTACTGTTGGCACAATCCACCCATTACTTGATTGCGGATTCATCATAGCATAAGCTTTTCTTATGTCTCCGTTATTATATGTGATTTTTGCGGTTAAAACAATGGTTGTGTCAAAAGGAACATTGTGACCTATTGTATATTTTATAACGTATCCTAAGCCGTTCTTTTCTTTTTCTACTGTCGCCTTAAGCACTGCTTCGTTTGAAGATAACGCCTCTATGCTCTTAATGTTTGCATCATCACATGGCATTATGTCATAATTGTACTCATCTTTTGCATATGCCAAGTAAAGTGTCTTTGGAAACCAATTATCCAACTGAGAAACAGCGTGAAAACTTCCATCGGAATATTCTTCCGCAAACGACAAGCGTTTACGGTTTGGCAAAGTATCGTTTAACAAGGTTTGATTTTTTGTTTCTAAATATGCTTCGCAATAGTCTCCACTGCCGTCTTCATATGTAATTTCGGCATAAAGAGTGATGCTATCCGGAGAATCTATATTTGGTGAAACCAAGAACTTATTGTATGATATATTTTTTATAGTAATCCTATTAGAATTGCCTATTGCTTTCAGCTCTATATTAGACACTTTCTTATTGTTTGGCATTAACACGGTAAATTCCGTAGGCTCTGTTAATAATATACTACGATTTGTTGCACCTATTTCATTGTCAATTACCGGAACAATTCTAGGTACGTCACCTGAAATGAAATTAGATGCATTTATAATATAATCAAAACCAATCCAGCTTTTTCCGACTTTATCTTCTGCCGATAAAGAAATTCTTGTTATTTCCGTTGGTTGCGGAATTCTTGTGAATGTGACGGTAACTGAATTTCCATTGGTTTTCATATCTATATAGTTTGGTATAGATTCCTGATTTTTTATAGTAATAATTGTATTGTTTATATCTAAATTGTTATGACTGCAATAAAATGTTTCCGGCTTACCTATTGTAAACAAATAATCATCAATATTAATACTATTTTTGTTTACTAAATCACCAGTGCCGATGTTTTTGCATGGTACAGTAAAAGTATGTACTGTAGTATCTTTCAGCGTAAGAGTTATTTTTGCCGTTTGATTCAAAGGTGCATTTGGTTTTTGGTATACTGAAAAGTAATTTTTAAAAACATCAATACCGCAATCTACACCTGTAACTGATATGTTTTCAATTTTGTCTTCCGCAACAGTACCTTTTGAATCAGAAAAATAATAAGATTGAACCGTACCCTTGTATTCCGTATCAATTTCATTCACTACCTGTCCTTTGCTATCAACCAAA
>JAVWEG010000117.1:0-4109 GCA_036641735.1 Oscillospiraceae bacterium | reverse complement strand
GATATGGGGCTTGATATTTCCACGCTTACATCGTTTAATGCGATTGTGCCGTCACGGTTTAAAAGCCGTATTCTTTTTTTGCCGTCCTGTTCGTTTACGATTAAATCTTTAAATTCTCGCGTCATAGCGTAACCCCTCCAAGCATAAATTTCAATTTTGGTTTTGCTAAGCTTTGCGCCATAAAATCGACATAAATTTGTGCAGTAACGCCTTCAATGCGGTTTAAATCGCGCCAATCCCATACAGTGGCATTTGCAATGAAAGTTTTTGAAGTATAGGAATTTCTCTTGAAAGTGTTATCATAAATCGCTTTCAAGCCATTTTCCACGTTGTTGAAAAATTCCTCATACGGCAAGCTTTTTATTGAATAATCTGACATATTATTAATACTGAATGGCAAATATAATTGTGCCGCTTCAGCTTTTAAATGCAGAATATTGCCCTTTATGCGCTCGTAATCGGGCGAAATATCGAAGGTATCATCTTTAGTCCAGTTTGTTTTTGGTGTTATCCACATTAATACGTACCTCCGTCTATGTTGCCTGCGCTGTTTGCATATCCAACTGAAACTCTTGAAGGATTTGCAGCACGTATAAGATTGCTATTATCACCAAAAACAGCAACGTAGTTGATTGCTGACGGTTCACCACTCCATTGGGCGCCAACACCGTCCCCTAACGTGTTGGAATTGCCTGCGTTGTTTGCATAGCTCACGTTTTTGTTAGCATCGGCAGTGTTGTTGACATTACCTAGCCCGATTTCACTCGCTGTATATGCTGGCTTATTAGTCGCTTTTGCCCAAGCAGACACATCGCTGGCAGGTCTTGCATCACTTAATCTTGCATCGTTTATCCTGCAAAATTCACCACTTGCAAGCCCACCTAGCAATGCGGCATTATCCACGATACCGTCATTATTCGCGTCGTAAACGGTTTTAAGCATATCGCCGTTGCCCTTGCCGCCTGCAATATCATCTACATATTTTTTATTTGCAGCGTGCATATTTGCAGTAGGCGCTGCGTGTAAAGTTAAAAATCCTGTGAGCGTGCCGCCGCTTAAATTTAATTTTTCCGTTACGGTATTCCAAGTATTTATCAATACATTTGTAATTACATCTAAAACAGCTTTATTATTATGATTATGCCTGTTCGCCGTGTTTGCGTTTACGTCTGCCACGTTTTCTTTTGTTTGTAATCCATCAATGCTTGCAGTAGCTTTTGGTATTGCGTTTGCGCTTATAACCACCCAATTTGTGCCGCTATATCTATATGTATAATCGGTATCGCGCGTATTTACCGTCCAGCCGTCTTGCGGTGTGGGATAAGTTTTGGCGATATCCGCAAATGTGGCAACGCTTTCTTTCCAATCGGTATTGGTTTCGAGCATAGAAAATTTATTATCAACCTCGGATTTTGTATATTTATCATTCCATTTTGGACGTTCTCCGCTGTTTATGTGCCTGTCGGTATCGTTATAATGAGCGGTGGCGGCATCGTTTATTGCCTTATCCTTAGCATCAATAGCGGCTTTTGTGTAAGTGCCAACCTGTTCAGCTGTGGTAACGTGTGGGTTTATTTTGCTGTCCATATGCAGCTTTGCGGATTTCAGCGTAGTATCGGGTACGCTGTTCCACTCTGTACCGCCTACAATAGCTGCAATTGCATTTGCTATCGCTGTAAATAACGGCTGTAACAATCCTTTTGTACTGCCGATACTGCGCTCACCGATTTTTACATCTGTAACGCTGTTATCGGGGTGATCTAAAATGCTTGCCACCTTATGCGCATTAAAAGCCGAGGTTTCAGCTTTATCACGCTGTAGGTTATCATCTATGAGTTTTTGACGGTACAGCTCTTTGTCTGTTGCTTTAAAATTGTCGCTAAGCTTTTCAATATCGGAAGCGTCTGAATAGCTTGGAAGATTAAATCCATAATGCTCTGAAATATTCATTTTATCTCCTTTTCAAAACGGCTTTTCCAAAGAGAGTGCCGTCATATTTTATTTCGTTGTGCAATACTAAACCATTAAAATCTCCTGTAAATTCGCTTTCACCGCATACTGTGTCAAGCACATCCAATTCGGGGTTTCCTCTATACGCAAATTCAGATGAAATGCGAAGTTTCACATACTCGGACACAAATTTAGCAACTTTTCGGGCGGCGGCACTGTCGGTAATTAGTGGGTTTGATATTGTTTTAATGCTTGCGTTTTCTTCTGCTCCGGAGATTGAAACGTAAGTGTTTGCCGCTGATGACGAAAGGCCCTTTCCCGAGATAACAACGTCTGCGTTGCCGCTTCCTACGAGATTAAGGCGGATACCATATACAAAGGTGTCGTGCGTTTCGGTGGCACCCGTAACGGATACGCATATGTCTGTGGCAGGGCTTTGAAATTCAATAAAAACGCTTGCCGTTCCGCGAACATTAAAACTTAATTTTGCAAGCTCTGTTGCATCTTTATCTGCATAATAAGAGTAATATTTGCAATTTACAGATTTTACGGTAGACGTTTTTTCTATTTTAGCGGAGCCGATTTGAGTATCAAGCCCAAGCTTTAATGCATAAACGTCAGTACTCAACGGCTCGATGCGAATATATCCAAGCCTGTCTACATAAAGGCAACAGCACGCGGCACCTGCTATTAATTGCAAACATTCTGCGCCGGGCTTGTTTGGCATAGGTGCCGCCGAAAATATATCTTTTAATCCTTTCCACAGCTTCCACGGCTTTTGTCCATTGTCCAGTAACGGAAGCTCAGCAGCCTCAAGCACTTTAACGGCTAAATCGTATAAGTTGCAAGTTTCAAGTGTGCCGAAAAGATATTTTTCTGTCATTCGGGCAAGCACCGTGTTGGCCGTAAATTTACTGTTTATCGAAATGCTTTCGGGTTCGGCCGTTAAATAGTATCGCCCTCCGTTTATGGTTTCGGTATATCCTCCACTAAAAAGCTGCTGCCAAGTAAAAAGCTCGAGCGTTGCCCACATTTGAGCTTTTAAATCTCCCCAAGTCATACCGGAATATATTTTTTGAGAATAAGAAAGCCACAACGGAGTTTGCTCGCCCATTAAATCCCAAAATCCATTTGCGTTCTCGGGGTTATACAGCATATCGACATTGTTTAGCGTAAAATCCAGTGAAAGCTTTGGCAAGCGCCTACTTAAAGGGTCAACCTCGCTGCATTGCGAAAGCTGTATAAGCTCTTCAGGGCGAATGGTGATACCAACTCCAAAAATAATTTGTGATAAGCGCGCACGGCGAAATGGCACATTTGACTTTATAAAAGTAATCGATAATTCATCAAAATCAGATATTGCACTTGCGGAAACAAAGGTAAAATTTGTAGGGAGTGCCGTTTCGGATAAAAGCTTTTTGCCACTGTTCCACGCTTCAATAATAATTTCTGAGGGATAATCTTTTGCCGCGGCATCAAAGGTAAGTGAAAGCGCCTTTACTGTGTGCGTTTTGGAAAACTTAAAGTTTATTGATGGCGAAATGCTATAAACGCAATCCGCGCCGCTCATAATTTCGGATACGTAGCCTTGTGTAATCGGGTTTGTACGTGGCACTACAAGTTGACTGCCGTCTGCCTTTATGCGGCCTTTTTCAAAGGTTGCATAGCTTTTGGTACTTACACATTCATAAATAGTAGAATGTGGGTTTGAATAAAATATATTGTTGTTTGCAATAATGCTAAGCACGGTCGATGCCGCATCGACGTCTATAACTCCAAACTTGATATTTACAGAAGTTTCTCCGCGCAAATCTTTAGACATTTCGAGATTGTACAGTTCGCTTGTTTTTTCCATATCAAGCACCCGTGCCCGTAAGCGTAAACGTTGCGTTTTCGTATTCAGACGGCGAGCCATCGGCGCATATATTGATAGGGTCACAATTAAAGCCGGATGCTTGAAAACGTTTCACGCGCCATTCGCCAACATTGTGGCTG
Source organism: Oscillospiraceae bacterium (assembly GCA_036641735.1). Taxonomy (GTDB): domain Bacteria; phylum Bacillota; class Clostridia; order Oscillospirales; family Ruminococcaceae; genus JAGPHI01. The sequence goes on along the minus strand of JAVWEG010000117.1, from coordinate 164 downwards.
AAGTATTTAACAAAGCAAAACGCGCCGTGCATTTCAAAAAACCTGTTAATTTCCCACCATTTTGCACAATCAATGCTAGACCAACCAAGCTTTTGAGAAATACGGTCTTCGCCCTTTTTCTGCCCAACGGTAACGCCCCTCGCGTTAATGTTAGTAATTATATT
>JAVWEG010000116.1:0-4120 GCA_036641735.1 Oscillospiraceae bacterium | reverse complement strand
GTTATCACAAACAAGAAAAATCGGTTTATCGTTTAAATAAACCATATATTCTCCAAACATTTTTCTGTATCTTATATAACCAATGCCCTGTATTTGCTCACAAACAAATTCTATATATTCTTTTGAAGTTGCCACTATTAAGTATCTCCTGTTTTAATTAATAATTAAAATCGTATAGCCGATGCTAAAGTTTTCGTGTAAATCAGGCTGAAATTAAATCTGTCTTTTTTGTTTGTTATTGCTTAAAATTGGCGTTTATTGTATATTTTTACGGATATTTTATATGATAATACGGCAATTATAATTTCAGCTAATATTATCGCTGCAAAAATAGCTATTATTTCAATTTCAGTCGGCGTTTTTATGCCGATTTTGGCTAAAAGCGGTGCGCCGAACATCACAGCAAAAAACGGCACTAAATACCCTATCATTATATAATTGCGCCCTTTTTCCGCGCCGAATTTCAGCATAAATGGCAAAGTAAATAAAGCCATAGGAACAAATGCTAAAATCGAGCCAAGCAAGCCTGCTACAAGCTCTGAAATCTCATTTTTTAAAAATATGTTCATTATAAAGCTGCAAACAGCAGCTAAAAGCGCGCTGATTAAAATACTGCCTAAAAAAAACATATATTTTGCCTTTACTATGTCTTTGCGCTCTATTGGCAGCGTGAGCGCATATGCATCAAAATGTGCGTATTCGTCATAAGAAAACGACGAATTTAAACATATTACTATTGACATTATTAGCATTGCAGAGAGAAACGAAATATTTTTCATACTCATACTTACCAAAATAAATATAATGCCCGATACACAAATCTGCTTTTTCATTATAGGCATCATACACAAGAAATCTTTTTTAACAAGTGAAATCATCATTATCCTCCTTTGCAATAAACGTCATAATATCGTCTATTGATGCATTGTCTATTAATATATCGTGATTTATTTTGCGCAGCGCAGCACGGTCATTTATTAAAAGCTCTGTATTAAAATGCGTATCCCTGCGCCCTGAGATAAGCTCCTGCGGCACAAGCATTGCCTGCTGCTGCGTACATTTTGCCACTGCATACTGCTCCATTACTTCTTCTTTGGAGCGCGAAAACACTATGCGCCCTTCGTGGATAAAAGTGATGTAATCCGCCACTTTTTCAAGGTCTGATGTGATGTGGCTGGACATTAAAATAGAGTGTTCTTCATCTTTAATAAAATCTAAAAAAATATCCAGCATTTCGCTGCGCATCACAGGATCAAGCCCACTCGTCGCTTCATCCAACACTAATAGCTTCGGCTTGTGCGCCAGCGCAGCAGCAAGATTCAGCTTCATACGCATACCCCTTGAATATTCTTTCACAGGCTTGTTTGGCAGCTTAAAATGCGTTATTAATTTATTATAATATGAATGGTCCCACGTAGAATAAAGACCGCTCATCACTTTTTCAATTTCTGTAATGCGCATACCCTCATAAAAAAAGCTGCCGTCTAATACTACACCTATTTCCTCATTGATTTTTTTAATATCCTTTTGTGGATCTAATCCCAAAATTTTAACACTGCCGCTATTAGGATATACAATATTTAATATCGATTTAATTGTAGTGCTTTTGCCTGCACCGTTTTCTCCTATAAATCCCATTATCGTGCCGCTTGGCACATTAAAGCTTACATTATCGAGCTTAAAATCGCCATAACTTTTACATAAATTATTTATTTCTATAGCATTAATCATATATTATCCTCCACTAATATCACGAGCATCTCCTGCACTTCTTCTACGCTTACCCCTCCGCGTTTAGCCGTATTTACTGCTGTTTCTAGGATAGACTGTACTTGGCGCAAGGTTTCCTCGCGCACAAGCTCGGTGTTTTTTGCCGCTACAAAGCAGCCCTTGCCTGCCACCGTCTCGATAAATCCATCTCGCTCCAGCTCCTCATACGCGCGCTTTGTGGTAATTACACTTATGCGCAGCTCCTTTGCCAATAATCGCATACTTGGCAGAGCGTCCCCTGTAAGCAGCTCTTTGGCTATAATTTGGGTTTTAATTTGTGATGCAATTTGTTCGTAAATAGGCTTATCACTTGCATTACTTAATAATATTTGCATTGTTACTCCCCTACATACTGTATATATACTGTATGCACAGTATATACCCAAGTATCCCTTGTGTCAATATTTATTTTAAAATTATTTTGTATTAATGTCGGAAGCCGGCTTATCTAAATCTACAAGTGCAATAGTGTTTAATACAGCCGTAACTTCTGCGGGTATTTCTGCCGAAGAAGTGTCATCGCTATAAAAAGCAAGCTCTGCTGTGTAATCGCCCAAATTCATCAAACAAAAATATATATTAAATACTTTTTCTGCATCCTGCGGCATTGCTTTGTAAATATAAAATTTGCATTTGTTTCCATTATAATCCTGTTCCTGCTTCGCAATTAAACCGTTTTCGCCATCTTTTGCCATTTCGGCATTATACTTTAGCATAAGCTCTGTAGTAAAAGGATTGTCCTTTGCGGCACGGCGCAATGACAGTACTTCGCATTTTTTCACACCATCTACATCAAAAAGCGTACAGCCGTCGAAATGCCAATTAGACGGCATATTAATTTCCAGTAATTGCGTTAATTTTTCGCCTATAGGTATTAAAGTGACAAATGCCTTTGGCATTTCCGAAGCATCTAAGCTAGGCTCGGAGCTTATCTGTGCTGTAGATGCGCTTGCTGCTTCGGCAGAGCTTGATGCTTGAGATGTGTTTGAACCTGTGACCGGCGCTGATACATAGCCTGCACTTGAGCTTTGCTGTGAAGATGACGACGATACTGCGCTCGACGATATATCTTGTATTGCGGATGAGCTATCATCTTTTTTGCCGCAAGCAGATAAAATCGGCAATATCAGTACAAGCGACATTGCTCTTAAAAAATAATGTTTATTCAAAGCTATTTTCCTTCTTTGTCCATTGTAATATTTAAAAACGGGCGCGCAAGCGGCTGCCCTTTTGCTGATAAAATATCTAAAATGTTTAGATTGACTTTTTCTTTTATCTCCACATATTCGTTATATTCCGTAGCTTTTGTAAAATATGTAATGCCTATTTGCACACATCCATTGCTAAAGCTTGACAATCGCGCTTGCGCACCGCTTGCGATATCCTCGCTCTCTTGCAATGCTTCACGCAATGCGCACAGTAATTCCTGTAGCTGTGCCGTATCGATTTTTGCCGACAGCTCTAAAGTTTCGTTCACCTTGCGCATATTCATACGCGCCCAATTGGTAATTGCTTCGTTTGATAATTGTGCATTTGGTATAATAGTAAGTGCATTTTGAAATGTACGTATCTTAGTAGAGCGAAACGACACGTCCTCTACTACGCCCTCTACATTTCCTGCCGATATCCAGTCCCCTATTTCAAACGGCTTATCGAGTATTATTACAAGCCCACCAAAGAAATTGCTTGCCGTTTCTTTAGCGGCGAGCGCAAACGTAAGCCCTCCAAGCCCTAAGCCTGCCACAAGTCCATTTACATCATAGCCAAGCTCACTTATAATAATTACCGCCGCAAAGCACAGCACAATCACCTTAAAAATATATCCCATAAACCGTGTAACTGTACTGCTCATTTGCAAGTCAAGCTTGCCGCCCACCTTGTGGATAAATATGCTTGCAATATCACTTGAGCGCCACATTCCCCACATAATAAGCGCAATAAAGCAAAGGCGCGCAGCCTTGCCAAGCATAAGCGCATACCCTTGTGTGTAAACATATCCAAAACTCGCAGGTAATAATCTTAAAGCTATATACACACCGCAAAGCACCAAAAAAGTAACAATAGGCATCTCAAAGCCATTTATTAAAATATCGTCACTTTTGCGTGATGTTTTAGCACAAATGCGCTTAATAAGCGGTGATATCTTACCTTTATATACACGGCTAACAATATAAAACAGTAATAGTGAGCCAAGTGCAGAAGCTAAGCTTATCCAGTTAATATCCATATGTAAAAACGACGGCATATCATTCTCCTTGTGCAAATATTTAATTTTAAAATAAAACATATCGCAGCTGTGCTGCAACAAAAGCGGCGCTCCGCTTTTGCGTGTTTCAATGTTCTCTCAGGT
>JAVWEG010000115.1:0-4267 GCA_036641735.1 Oscillospiraceae bacterium | reverse complement strand
TGGTGGGTGCATTTAAGACTTGCAATCACGCTGTCGGCAACGGCTGCGCCGGTAGTGGTAATATCGGCAACGCTGGTGGCTGTGACAATCTCGAACCAAGTGCCACCTGCCAATTCGGACTTATAGTATACGCCCGTCTGCCCGGACTCGGTCGCCGACTCAAGCGCCATTTCGTATATTCTATCGTAAAGCATCGGCAAGTAGATGAGGTGAGTACCGATAAGCAAGGTGCCTGCCGGAACTTCGCTTGGCTTAATCATTTGAAAAAAAACGACTTCGGAAAGTTCACTTACGGTAGGGTACTCTCTAAAAGCAAATGCCGGCTGAGTGATTAACAGCAGCAGCACCAGCATACAGCTTAGTATACGCTTTGCTTGCTTTATACGCTTTGTTTGCTTCATAGCGCACCTCCTGCATCTATCGGCGCCGTTATCGTCTTGTCCGCAGGGTTAAATGCCGCTTCGGCTATCAGCTTATTGTCCTTATCGTACAGCTCCAGTGTTACGTTTTCCAGGCTTGGGATAAGCAGCGTTAGGTAGGTAAAGGGCATATCGATAGGCAAATGCTCGCCTGTGTATACAGAGCCGCTATCCGGATAAGTAATATTATACTTGGCTACCTTTAATGCACTGTCGGGCATAATGGTAATGGTAGACGTTTTTACCTCGCCATCCTGCTGTGTGGCGATGGTGTATTCGCCCACAACCTTGCGTGTGGGGGGAGGCGCTTGCTTGCCCTCCAGCTCCAGCCGTCCGTGAGCTATTCGTGCATCAATAGTGCCTTGCGCCACGTAGGTGTCGTCCTTGAACAGCTTTACCGTCATAATAGAGTCGGAGGCATAATCGAGCGCCAAATGGCTTATATCCTTATCAATGTCGGTTCTTGTGCCTATCTGTTGGCCGCCAAGCCACAGCTCGTACTTATTAGTATTGGGTGTAAAGCCACGAGGCAGCTCTATACCCACGGTAAATACCATATCCTCCACACGAGTGTAGATGTGATAGTATGGCTCTGTGGTAGGGTCTAGCCTTGTCACCGTGCCGCCCTCCAGCTTCACTCCTGCGCCGCTTAGGTAGCGGCCGGCAGCGCCGCAGGTTAAGCGGTCAAAGCTATTTAATAGCTCGTTATAGCTTACCAGTGCATCCATAACGTCTAGCTGTGCCGACTCGTAGGTTTCAAGAGCCTCCTGCACCTCGCTATATTCGGCGCGTCCCTGACGGTTTAGCTCGGCGCTGCGTTGCAGCCGCACATTTGCTTTGTCCATTGTTTTAACAAAGCTGAGGTAGCTATTGTAAGCGTTTACCAGTGTATTGTAGTCTCGCTCCACCTGCTTTGTAAGCGCCTTGCGTGTAGACTCCTCTGTTTTGCGCGCGGTATTATAGTCCATACACGCGGTGTAGGGGGCATACATCTCGTCCTCGAGGTAGCGTGTACCGTCCACCTCGCCCTTAAACCATTCGTAAGGGAAAGAGAAAAACCAAAAGTTCCACGTAGTGTTCCACGGCTCGTCCATCTGCTTTAGCATCTGCTTGTAGGTTATCTTAAATGCCGCAAAGTCAACGTCCGAGCCTTGCTTTACAGCCGTAATATATGGACGTATCAAGCCCATCTCGGTGTTAAACTTTTTGTTTAGCAAGCTCTCGTAAGATTCGAGTGTCATCAGCGCAACAGACTTTGCAAGCTTTGCTTCGTAATAGCCCTGATCGTTGTCTAGCGTATATTCAGTTACCGCTTTCAGCTCGCTACGCGGCAGATTAAGCACCTGCAATGGGTTTTCAAGGTCGTAACCGCTGGTGACGTTCATTTTAATAAGGTCTGTTAGCTCTTTTTTGCCTGCTTCAAGGTCTCGCCCAAGTGTGCCAAGCTCATCGTTTAGCTTTTCTACCGATTTTTCCATATCGGTAACGTCGCTCTGCGTAGCTTGCCCTCTCAGCACCTTCGCTTTGGTGCGCTCTAGCTCTTGCTTTGATATTTGCAGCCGCGTAGTGGTAAACTTTTGCTTTTCATTTGTATTATATAGCTTTACATATTCATTGCTTACCTTGCCCAACATATCGTACTTCAAGTCATCTAGATTGTGCTGTGCTACAGTTATCTCAGACTGCAATATCAGCGGCTTTGTGCTGACATTGTATTCGTCTACCATATTAAGCGGCTGAGGAAACTGGAAGCTTAGCAGTGGAGACCAGCGCAAGGTTTGCTTATTTTTAACCTTAGCGGTAATGGTATCTACCGCTTCGAGATATTTTGTTTGCTTTAGTATCAGCTCGTTTTGCTTTTTGGAGATATCGGCGCTGTTGGCTACTGCCATATTGCGCACCTGCTCTACAGTAAGCTTTTTACCTGCCGCTTGCACCTCGCTTGTACCCACAGTGCTGAATATGCCAAGCAGTAACGATATTGACAGTGCCAACGACAGTATTTTTTTAGTGCGCAACGCCTTCACCTCCGTTTTGTGTGTAGTATTACAGTAATTTTATATTTGTTACTTAATGGACTCTATTGTGTACATCACAAAGCCTTTATCTGTAGCTCCACCCGAAAAGAAGGTGTAGAGCAATCCGTCTACCTTGTAGCTGTAAATATATATCTCCATATCGCGGTCGTAGCTTTTTACATCAAATACATTATCGAAGCTTGCTGTGGTTTCCATTTTTATAGCACCCAATGACTTTTCGCTCTGCTCGTTTAATAAATTAAGCGCCACTGCTTCTGTCATCATAAGCGCTGTAGTACCTTGATAATCAGGCTCTCCGAGCAGCTGCGTAAGCTCGGTAAAGGTTTCTGCCTTACCGTCGCCCATAATAAAGGTGCTTTCCAGTACGGCAACGCTATCCACTATCCAGTTACCGCTGAGTGTATGGCTGCCGTCTGTTACGGCATATACTGCGCCAATCTCGGGCATTTGCACACAGTATTCATTGGTGGAGGAGTATGTGTTGCCCTTGCCTGTATACATTTCGGCAATAGCCGTGGTGGGCTTTTCGAGGAATTGCTGATAGACAATGCGGTCATCAAGGAATGCACCGCTGAAGTACTGGTTTTCGCTCTCGTCAAAAAGCTTGCCCATACCCGAGCGTTTGCCATCGTTGTAATCGCCTGAATATTCCATTGTACCTGTGGGGCGGTAAAAATCGCCCTTGCCGTGGAAGATATTGTCGCGAAAATCGCCAACATAGTTTCTGCCGCCGCTTGGGTAGTACAGTGTGCCTGCGCCGTTGTATTTACTATCGGCAAAAAGCCCCTCGTACCGCTTAGTACCGTTTTTGTTATACAATAGGCCGCTGCCCTTGCAATAGCCTTTGGCAACCTCGCCCACATAGCCAACTGTGCGGTCTCCTGCCAGTATGCGTACCTTGCCTTTCATAAAGCGAAGCGGTAGCGCATCATATACATAAGTGGGGATACCGTCGCCTTTATCTCCTGTTACCCAAGCTTTTACAGGTGTAGCGCTTATTACATAATATCCACAGGCTATACCTAAAATAACAACAATGGCAAATGCAAGCCGCTTACTGACTAGCCAGCTGAATATGGAGTAATAATCTTTATGGTCTCGCGGCCGCACATTAAATAGCTTGAAGAAAAGCTTACGAAGCTTTGTGCGGATAATAGTACTCCAATAGGTAGCACTAAATAAAAGTGTAAGGCGGCGTAACGGTGCTGATAGCTTAACCTTAAGAGAGGCTATCAACGAGCCGAATAAATCAAACATACTGTCTCACCTGCCTTTGCTTTACTTTAAGTAATGGATCTGTCTATACCAAACAGTCGATAATCGATATTGCTTTGCTCTTCGCAATTAAAATAATGCTCGCAAGCGAACAGATACCAGCGTACAATGCCGTCGTCGGGGGCTGTGTGCAATAGCGACGAGAAGGTGTTGCGTGCCAAATAAAAATCGTTGCGATAAAAAAGCTGTATTGCCTCTTGCAAACGGTTATCGTAACGCATACGTAGGTTACACTGAGTATCGGGGTATGCGCTTAGCAGCTCATAAAGCTTGAATGTGAACTGCTCGTCATCAGATGCTACAAAGCCGATATAGCGCACAAGGCCGCCTACGTCCAAGGACTTTACTAAGTTTTCTGTAAGCACCAAGCGCGTGCCTGTTTGGCGAAGCTGCTCGCCATAGGACTGCAAAAACTCTAGCTCTGCCGAGGAGGTGAACGGGAATACCTTATCGTGACCGCCTGCAATGCCATACAGCAAGCCTGTATGGTGCATTATCAGCGAAAAGCTTGGTATCATATGTATACTGCTATCT
>JAVWEG010000114.1:0-4276 GCA_036641735.1 Oscillospiraceae bacterium | reverse complement strand
AAAGAAACATTCAAAACCACACACCTCGATTTGTTGTAGCGCAGCGCAGCTGCGGATATGTTATAATAACCTCACGGTGTTACCAAAAGCAAAGCTTTTGACACCTGAGAGAACATTGAAACACGCAAAAGTGACACATCACTTTTGTTGTACGCAGCTAAAGCTGCGGATATATTGTAATAATTTTAAATTGAGATAAGAATATGGAGGCACACAATGGCTGAAAAAAAACCTATGATTAGCCCCGAGCGCAAAGAGGGCAATGCCAAAAAAAATGCGCTTGAAACGGCTTTGGCGCAAATAGAAAAAACCTACGGCAAAGGCGCTGTAATGAAACTGGGGCAAAAGGTAACAATGACCGTTGACTCCATTTCCACAGGAAGCCTATCGCTTGATATTGCACTCGGAATAGGCGGTGTGCCGCGCGGACGTGTAGTAGAAGTGTACGGGCCTGAATCCAGCGGCAAAACAACGCTTGCATTGCATATATTGGCAGAAGCACAAAAAAACGGCGGCGAAGTAGCGTTTATAGACGTAGAACATGCGCTTGATCCTGTGTATGCAAAAGCGCTCGGTGTAGATATCGACAGCCTGCTTGTAAGCCAGCCAGACACAGGCGAGCAAGCTCTTGAAATATGCGAAGCTTTAGTGCGAAGCGGCGCTATAGATGCAATAGTACTAGACTCTGTAGCGGCAATGGTGCCTCGTGCCGAGATAGAGGGCGAAATGGGTGACAGCCACGTAGGGCTGCAAGCACGTTTGATGAGCCAAGCTCTGCGCAAGCTTACAGGAGTAATAGGCAAAACAGGGACTGTAGCTGTGTTTATTAATCAGCTTCGCGAAAAAGTGGGCGTAGTGTATGGCAACCCCGAAGTAACCTCCGGCGGACGCGCACTTAAATATTATTCCTCGGTGCGTATAGATGTGCGCCGCATTGAAGGGCTTAAAGACTCGTCGGGTGCATTTATAGGCAACCGCACCAGAGCTAAAGTAGTGAAAAACAAAGTAGCGCCTCCGTTTAAGGAAGCCGAATTTGATATAATGTTTGGCGAAGGCATATCCAAAATAGGCGAAGTGCTTGATCTTGCAAGCGAGCTTAATATTGTACAAAAAAGCGGAGCTTGGTTTGCCTATGGTGAAACACGCTTAGGGCAGGGCAGAGACAATGCCAAATCTTACCTTAAAGAGCATCAGGAGCTTGCAGATGAGATAGAGAAAAAAGTGCGTGACAATGCAGATGCGCTCTTTGCCTCCAAAAAGCCTGTTGCCAAAGCTGCCGCCGCCGCTGCTGCAAAGGCTGCCGCTGCACCTGCACCAAAGGTAAGTGCCGCCGCTGATGATGACATTGATATCCTCGTAGAGGACGAATAATGGATGCCATCATTTACAAAATAAACAAAACTAAACAAGGGCGATTTTCGCTGTTTACCGAGGACGGATTTCTGTTTTCGGTAGACGGCGAAACACTTATTAAAAACAATATTACAGAGGGCAGTGTGCTGAGCAGTGTGGATTTGGCAAGGCTGAAAAGCGACAGCGATACACGCAAAGCAAAGGATAAGGCGCTGCAATATTTGTCGCTGCGCGACCATTCCTCTAAAGAGCTTTACGATAAGCTTCGATTAAAGTTTGACGATATGACGGCTGCCGAAGCTGTGAGCGAAATGCTGCGCTTAGAGCTTGTTAATGATGCCGCATTTGCCGAGCATAGAGCAAAATATTTGGCAAAGCAAGGCAAGCCCACGCGTGAAATAGAGCGTGTATTGCGCGAAAAAGGCATTGAACGTGCCGACATTGCAAGCGCTATTCAAAATGCCGATATCAGCGATGCAAATGCGTGTATCGCAGTAGTAAGCAAGCTTTACCGCACTAAGCTATTAAACGGAGAAAAAGATAAAGTATATGCGGCGCTTGCTCGCAGAGGCTTTGGATACAAGGATATTAAATGCGCTATAGCGCAATTTATTGCCGACATAGACTGTGAAGATGATGGAGAAGATATATGAAAATAGCGATTATTTCGCTCGGATGCCCTAAAAATCAGGTAGATGCCGATGTGATGTGCCATACAATTATCGCAAACGGGCATACTACAGTGCCTACATTAAGCGAAGCTGATGTGATAATAGTAAACACCTGCGGATTTATTGAAAGCGCTAAAGAAGAGGCGATAGAGAATATTCTTGAAGCCTGCTCGTATAAAGCACAAAATCCTGAGCTGAAAGTAATAGTAACGGGCTGCCTTGCAGAGCGATATAAAGAAGAAATACGCAAAGAAATCCCCGAAGCAGACGCTGTAATCGGCATAGGCTCTAATGGCGCAATAGCATCTATTATTGAGCGTGTGGCACACGGTGAAACAGTGGAAAGCTACGGAGCAAAAACGGCTATGCCTTTAGGCGGCAAGCGTGTAATATCCACCCCTCATCATTATGCGTATCTTAAAATATCCGAGGGCTGCTCTAATTGCTGCCATTATTGTGCCATACCTCTTATTCGAGGAGGCTTGCGTTCACGCAAGCTTACGGAAATAATTGAAGAAGCTAAATGGTTAGCAAGCGAGGGCGTAAAAGAGCTTATTATAGTGGCACAGGATCTTACAGAATATGGCAGAGACCTCGGTAAAATACAAATAGCAGAGCTTTTAGATGAGCTTAATAAAATAGATGGAATACGCTGGATACGGCTTTTGTACGCATATCCGGAGCGCATTACAGACGAATTTATAAATGCTATGGTTCGCAGCGAAAAAGTGCTACCATATTTAGATGTACCGATACAACATTCTAACAGTGAAATATTAAAAGCAATGAACCGCAAGGGCGACCACGATACGGTAGTATCCGCAATAACGCGGTTGCGCACGGCAATACCTAATATTACACTGCGCACAACGCTGATAGCAGGATATCCGGGCGAGAGCGAGACACAGTTTAATGAGCTTTGTGATTTTGTAAAGGAATTTAAGTTCGATAGATTAGGCTGTTTTGCTTATTCCGAAGAAGAAGGCACTGTGGCGGCAACAATGGAACAAATGCCAATGGAATTGCGCAAAGAGCGTGCTGATACTATTATGCGTATACAAACAGAAATAATGGCGGCAAAACAAAATGCACTTATAGGCACGAGCTTTGAAGTAATATGTGATGATTATGACGAAGAAAACGAGCTGTATATCTTGCGCTCCAAAGCAGATGCACCAGAAATAGATGCCGAATGTTATGCAAAAAGCGATACACCGCTCACTATTGGCAGTTTTTATACCTTTGCCGCTGAAGAAAGTGATGTATATGATATCTACGGCACAATAAAAGGAGAGATAATATGAATTTACCAAATAAGCTTACGATGCTGCGTGTTTTGATGATACCTGTTTTTATGGTGTTTGCCACTAATCTTAATTGGAAATACAGTTATTTTATTGCAGGTGCAATATTCGCAATAGCAAGCTTTACAGATTTCCTTGATGGGTTTATCGCGCGCAAAAACCACCTTGTCACCGATTTTGGTAAATTCGCAGATCCACTTGCAGATAAGCTGCTTACCACAATAGCGTTTATTTATATGCTTGTAGACGGTGTGTGCAGCCCGATAGTGCTTGCGATAATTCTTACGCGCGAGTTTGCTGTATCGGGAGTGCGTATGATAGCCGCAGGCTCGCCGAGCGGTAAAGTAATAGCCGCAAATATGTGGGGTAAAGTAAAAACAGTATTGCAAATGCTTACAATTATTTTTTATTATTTTGGCTGCGGCATAGAAAACAGCCTCGGCAGAAGCGCTGCAAACAGTGCGTATACTTCGCAAATAATTGCCTATGTATTATGCTGGATAATAGCCGCCGTCACCGCTATATCGGGAATACAATACATTTGGAACAACAGGCAGTTTATAAATACCGCTAAGTAAAAACCGACAAATCTATTAAAAAGCTCTTTCAAAACAAGCCGCAAAAGCAGTTTTGAGAGAGCTTTGCTTTATTTATTATTTGAAATTTTAAAATAGACACGCGGCTAAAAACCCGCGTGTCTGTAAAAAAATGGCAGAGAAGGTAAAATTCAAACCTAAGTACAATTTTCATCGTAACCTAATTTCGAGCAGTTGGAAACCACTGTCCCTGCGTGTCCTCGGGTGGCTTTTGCGAGCGCTCACAATGTTCTCATTCAGAGAAAAGCTTTTGACTTGACATTATATCGTCAGAGCGATATAATGTCATTGTGTAAAGGCTATCGTTTTGACGATACTAAAATTAGGAGGTGTAGTATGGAACACACACTTA
>JAVWEG010000113.1:0-4287 GCA_036641735.1 Oscillospiraceae bacterium | reverse complement strand
TTTTTTAAAGTGTGCCTCTCACTTCTTAAGGGTCCGTTTAAGCTTCTTCTATATTGTTTAATTTTCAAGGTCCTGTGTGTTGCCCCTCGTCCGAGGCAGCTTATTTATTATACCGCAGCAGTTTCCAAAAGTCAAGAACTTTTTTTAAATTTTTAAAACTTTTTTCTTTGCTGCTTTGCTTGGTTTCGCTCCCCTTTCTTAGGGGTGCAAGTTGATATTATAGAGCATAATAATTCATTTGTCAACATCTTTTTACAAATATTTCAAAACTTTTTTCTCTGTCGCTTTGCTCTATTTCGCTCACCTTTCTTAGGGGTGTAAGTTGATATTATAGAGTATAGTTATTCATTTGTCAACAGCTTTTTACAAAATCTTTCAAAATCTTTTATAAAGTTCCTATTGCACTTTACTATCGCTTGTACTATTATAATAGGCGTGCTTCTTGCACAGTATTTTACTTACATTATATATAAGGGGTTTCTAAAATGAAAAACATCAAAACCGCATCACTTGTACGCATTGCTTTACTTATGGCAGTAACCGTATTATTGGCAGCAACGCCTCTCGGATACATTTACATTCCTGTAATTGGGCTGTCTTATACTATAATGGTATTGCCCGTAGCTGTAGGCGGCGTGCTTATGGGTATACCTACAGGCTTACTGCTCGGGCTTACCTTTGGCATCACAAGCCTTATTAAAGCGCCCACCGAGGCACTCGGTCAGCTATTGCTTGGATATAGTCCGCTTGTAACTGTAATTATATGTATCGTTCCACGAGTGCTTGTAGGTCTTGTGGCAGGTCTGTTTGGTAAATGGACAGCAAAAAACGACAACATCGCACTGTATGCTGTCGCCGGCTGCGCTTGTTCGTTAACTAACACTTTATTGTTTGTCGGGCTTGTCTATATATTCTGTCATAGTCTTGTAGAGGGTGCTTTCGGTGTGCTTGTATGGTCCACTACATTAATAGGCGGTCTTGGCGAAGCAGTGCTTGCCGCATTACTTTGCGCGCTTGTTTTGAAGCCTCTTGGCAAAATATTGAAGAAATCTAAAATCTAAAGCGCCGTTTAAATTCGTTTTTAATGCTTTTGTCTCCAAATACAATAGTGGCAACAAGTGCGCATATGCCAAATCCGCTTGTGATAATAGCAAATAAGAAGCTCTTCATAAGCCCTGTAAAGCAAAGCACTAATGGTACAAAGCTAAACAAAGCAAGCACCGTTTGATACATTACATAGCCTGCCCAGTTAGTACGGTAGCATATGATAATAACGCCTACTGCGGCAATAGCACTGCTTATCAGCACCGGTATCACATAATTAATGCTCCACGCGTGCCAGCCAAGCAGCATATCTATCAATACCACAAGTGCCGACACGCATATCACCTGCATAAGCACTTTGCCTGCAAGATTTCCCCCTCTGCGCAACGCGTGCGGCACTACTGCCCACGCATAGCAGATAACTAAAATAGCAATTAATGACCACCATACAGAAGTAGGCACCATTATATTCACTATGATACATACAAGCGATGTTACTATAGAAGTAAATATCAGTATCCTTTTCACAAGATTGTATTTGCGCTTTTTGTTCATTGCGCGTGGATACGCAGGCGGATAGCTTGTGTCATTCAATGCACACAGCGGCCCTGCGCACAACGGGCAAACCAAAGTTTCATCACGTATATCAAGTTTACAATTATCACAGTGTTTCATCATATTCACCATTGCTTTCCACTTCTATATGCAATCCTTGCTCTGCCAGCCGTCTCAATACTGAGGCGGCTATTTTTTGTCCCTCAAAAATAGTAGTAAATGTCATCGCGCACTCGTCTGCACAAGTAACGGCGGCGCACTTTATCGGATCTATCGGTGCCGCATACAATAAAAATCTGAACCCCTTAAAATATTCCGCAAACTCCGCGTTTATCTCCACAGGCCCAAGATTTGAAAACGACATCGTCGAGCAATGGCTTGAATGTTCGTAAATTATTCTGATAATACTGTTTTTTAAAGGTAAAGGAATAATCCGTGTAAACATATTTGTCTCACTGCGCGCCGTATACGCAAGCTTCGACGAAAAGTATTCTTTGTTCAGCTTTAATGCAAATTCGCTTTTTACCATAGCTAAAACATCATCAAACTTTATATCCGTACCGTGCATCGGTATCGTTACAGTAATATTGGAAAAAAAGTTAAGGCTTGTTTCACTCGGAAACATTTTGCGCAGATTGACAGGAACAAATAGATTTATCGGCTTTTTAGCGCCATTTATGCTCATCGCCGTCTCGTAAATCCCCATAGCAAGCGTCGCTGCAAGAAATTCTGTAATGCTGGCATTTTTAGCGTGAGACAGCTTTTTCAGCTCGTTTACGCTAAATAGTGCAGTGGATACCCCCATACTATCGAATGTACGTGTTTCCCCGTGCATATGAAACGGTTTTGGCTCTTTAAAGCTTGATGCTTTAGTCGGCACATAGCATTTAAGATATCCGTCCTCTGTATTTCCTGCATTCTCCACCCCGTAAGGTGTATTCATTTGCTCTTGAGTAAATTTATCTCTGTGTGTGAGCTTAATATACTGATAGCACAACGCGCGCAAAAATCGTATAGCTCCCGTACCGTCTGTTAATGCGTGAAACACTTCAAGATGTATCCTGTTTTCAAAATATAACACTCTAAATAAATAGCGCTCTGTCTCCACAGGATCTATATATCTGCACGGATAATCTTTATCCTCCTCCACGCTCGGCGTTGCGGTATTTGTCTCGAAATACGACCAAAACAGTCCGTGTCGTAATCTCACACAAAATGCGGCAAAATACGGCAGTGTTATTTCTAGCGCTTCCTGTAATTTGTCGGCATCTATATTTTCGTTTAACACCGCCGATATTCTAAACACATTTGTCATTCTTTTAGATGCAACCACAGGGAAAACATTAGCCGTGTTATCAAGCTTATGCCAAGCCGTGGGCAAGTGTCGCTTTTTTGCTCGTTTTTCTTCCATTTTAGCACTCCTTTGAAAAGCAATTATTCACTAAACATATCTAAATCTATGCTCTCGGCAATTATTTTCCCACCCAAAATATTAGGGTGCAGTCCGTCAGGCTGGCTGTATTCTCTGCACATTCCCACACCGTCCTCGTCGGCAACAGATGCTGCAATATCTATTGTTCCATCAAATAATCCGCAGCTCAATATCCATTCGTTTATTGCGATACGTAGCTCTTCACGCGCTTTAGAATAAACAATATCTATTTCTCGCGGCAGCAATGTGCCTACAAACAGCTTGATTTTACGTTCGCGCAGCTCCTGAGAAAGCCCTGTCACCGCATCTATATATTCTTGCAACGTTATAAGCTCCTCGGATTTTGCTCCGTCTCTGCCCGGCAGCCCCAAATCATTAGTACCAAGCGCAAAAATTACGTGTGTCAAGCCCTCTATCGGCAGTAAATCGTAGCTGAAACGCTCAAGCCCCGAGTTTCCAAATAGTCCTTTTATCATAGTAGGCGATGGGTGCAATAATCTATTGCCGCCTATTCCGAGATTACAAAAGCTCACTTCTCCCGGATATCTTTTATAAAGACGTGCCATAAACGGTGTAGTCCACGCGCCCTGCTGCATAATAGAATCACCGAATGCCGCTATTACACGCGGTGTAGGATAATCTTTATTGGCATTTATCACTACCCCCGATAAAGTGGTAACGGGGCTGGATACGTCCCACGGCATAAGCGAGTGTGACAGCTTCGTCCACAATATAGCTTGCGGCAGCTTTGTTTCGCGGCAATAATCGCCCCTAACTGAACGCATAGCAAAATTGCCTATCAAATTTCCGGACACCACTTTACTTTCAGACGGATAATATAAGCTTACCGCCAGCACCTGTCCGGGGTGCAGCTCTATTTCTATATAATCGGAATAAACGTCACGTCGCGGCACTATGGCAAAGCTTGAGTCTCCGTGTACCGTAAGCGGCATTATGCTGCCCTCTATCAGCTCACCTCGATTATCCGATAATGCGATAGAAGCATTGCCCACCCATACAGGATCTTTGCCATAATAATTGCTGAATTTTATCCGAAGCCCTTTACCGTGTAAATTGTTCGGCACTAAAATACGCACCGTGCGCTGTGCATTATTGAACGGCTGAGAAGTTAAATCCGTATGCGCTATGCTAAATGTAGAGCAGTTTGCCATATAAATTATCCTCCGTTATATAAATAGCGAATTTTTAAAAGAGCCTTTGATATAATCTGTGTAAAAGCGGCGCTCCGCTTTTTC
>JAVWEG010000112.1:0-4491 GCA_036641735.1 Oscillospiraceae bacterium | reverse complement strand
TATTTAGTATTAAAGCTGCAAGCTTGCATTACTTACCTAATACTCATCTAATTCTAAAACACTCGGATTAGCTCACTTGATAATTTTGACACAGGAAGCCCCATAATATTGTAATAACAGCCCTCTATGCGATATACGTATTTTGCTGCCCACCCTTGTATCCCATATCCTCCTGCTTTATCGTAAGGCTCGTCTGTATTAATATACTCTTTGATATCCTGTGCCGCGATATCTGTAAAAAACACTTTAGTGGTATCCGAGAACACATTGTATTTACCTTTACAAAATATAGATACACCTGTATGTACAAGGTGCGTGCGCCCCGACAATATATTTAACGTTGTTTCTGCCTCCCTCTTTGAATGAGGCTTGCCAAACACTTTGCCGTCTACGTCCACCACCGTATCGCACCCTATCACTATATCCTCGGCATTTTGCGCCGCTACTGCCTCGCATTTTGCACGCGCAAGAGAGACGGATAGCTGCATAGGTGATGGCGCAGTTATCGCACTCTCGTCCACATCGCTTGTGCGTACTATAAAATCTTGAGTTATCAGCCGCATAAGTTCAATGCGGCGCACTGATGCTGATGCTAATATTATATTCATCATTTTAAATTAGTTTTATTGTATGCAAATATCGAAAGTGCAATAGTGATTATCTGTGCTATGCTTATACTCATAGAAAATCCAAAGCTTATTTTAAGCACCGATAAATCAAGCACAAACGGACTTTCAGGAGAAAATCCTATTGCCGAGGAATAGCTAAGCCACGACAAAAACGGTACATTAGCACATAAATTAGCAAGCATTGCGCCCAGTAATATCCCTGCCAATAAATAAAATGCCAATAAAAAATTACGTTTAATCTTCATATTACTTAAATCTCGTTCCTGTTATTTACTTACAAAATATCCTTTGTAGCCACAAAGCTGATATCACTGTTTAATATGTTCTTTATCACAATATCACCTGTATGTATCGGTGTGTTTAAGCATACCGTATCAAGCAAGTGCATTGCGCGCATTATGTCCCCTTTTGGTATTGCGCCGTTAGTTTTCACAGGACAGCGGCGCTGTGTATCACTGTTTACACATACTGTAGAGGTGAGTACGCGAGTAGGGGCAGTAAGCTCTGCTTTACCGTATTCCTCGCCTTTTTCGCACGAATTTCCTGTAACTGCAAACGTTAATTCATCTACTGTCAGATGGCAGCCCTTAGGGCAAACTATACATATAAGCTGTGCCATATTAAGCCTCCTCAATAGATATTGTGATATCACCTTGTGCTTTAGCAAGCAGCACGCGCGGCATCATAATATGCTCCATCTCGCCCGGTGCCAAATGCTCACGCTTAAATGCGGCTATCTTTGTGCCTTTGCTCATTACTGTGATAACGCTGTCATTGCAAATGCGGTTAACTCTAAAGAAAATATCAGCCGATTTTTCTACATTATCAATACGTATTTTTTGCGGTACCGTATAGGTAACTCCGTCACCGTTTTGCACTGAAATAACATCTTTATTTTGCTTTTCCGCTTCCTTTACATATTTAGCCGCGGCGGCGCCTGCGCGCGCACTTTCAGCCGTAACAAAATCCACAAGGTCGTGTACGTGTACCACATTTCCACACGCAAATACACCGCTTAAAGAAGTTTCCATATTTTCATACACTACAGCGCCGCTTGTTCGTCTGTCTATCTCTATGCCTGCGCCCTTAGTAAGCTCGTTTTCCGGTATCAATCCAACCGACAGCAAAATAGTATCGCATACAAAATCGATTTCCGTGCCTTTTATAGGGCGGCGCCGCTCGTCCACTTCGGCTACTGTTACACCCTCCACGCGTTTATCACCGCGTATATCAGTAATAGTATGTGATAAATACAGCGGTATATCATAATCGTGCAAGCATTGCACAATATTACGATTTAATCCGCCTGAATACGGCATCACCTCTACGCAAGCAAGCACCTTCGCGCCCTCTAACGTCATACGGCGAGCCATAATAAGCCCGATATCACCCGAGCCTAATATTATTACACGCTTACCTACCATACGGCCCTCAATATTAATATATCTTTGTGCCGCTCCTGCTGTAAATATGCCGGACGGACGTGTACCGGGTATCGCAATAGCTCCGCGCGTACGCTCGCGGCATCCCATTGCAAGCACTATTGATTTCGCTTCGATTATCTCATATCCGCGCTCTTTATTTACAGCGTGTATCTCACGCTTATTTGTGATATCAAGTACCATAGTATCTAAACGCAGCTCTATATTGCAGCCATCGAGCATTGCGATAAATCGTCCTGCATATTCAGGCCCCGTAAGCTCTTCTTTAAAATAATGCAGCCCGAACCCATTATGAATACATTGATTTAATATGCCGCCAAGCTCCTTATCGCGCTCTAAAATAAGGATACTTGTAAGCCCTGCTTTATGTGCCTCACTAGCTGCCGATAAACCGGCAGGTCCGCCGCCCACTACTACCAAATCATACATTATCGGCACCTCCTTTGGTTTTGCCCGTAAGGATAAAAGTACCTTTCGTATCCTGCATAATATCGGTATCTGCCACCTTGCGCTCGCGCGCTAATATTTCCAGTACTCGCGGCCCGCAAAATCCGCCCTGACAGCGCCCCATACCTGCGCGCACACGGCGCTTTACACCGTCTACAGATACAGGTGGAATAGGCGATGCCATACAAGCTAATATTTCGCCCTCTGTAATGGTTTCGCATCGGCAAATCACTTTGCCATAGGCAGGCTGTGCCGCCACAAGAGCTTGCTTTTTTTCTGCCGACAATTCAAAAAAGCAAATATGTTCACGCGTATCGATGAAGCTTTCTTTTTTTGTAAATAAAACTCCCTCTGCCTTTAATAGCTCACACGCATAAATCGCGATAGCAGGTGCCGCAGAAAGCCCGGGTGACTTTATGCCTGCAAGGTCAATAAATCCACTTGCGGCACGCTCTATTATAAAATCTTTTTTATCGGAATTAGCTCGCACTCCTGCAAAATTGCGTATAGATGCGCGCATATTTACACTTGGCACAGATATTGCCGCCATACGGCTTACGTACTCAAGGCCCTCGGCTGTATTCGCTACGCTGTCGCGCTGCGACGTCTCGGCATTTGGCCCCACTATTAGATTACCGTGTACAGTAGGTGCTACTAATACACCTTTGCCGTCTTTATTGGGGCATTTAAAAATCACAGAGTTTACTGTAGCGCCTTCAGATTTATCCAAAAGATAATATTCTCCGCGCGATGGCTCGATAGTAAACGTGGGCTTTGCCACCATATTATGTATTTCGTCGCTATGCACACCTGCTGCATTTATAATTGTTTTGGCTTCATAATCGCCATTATCCGTATGTACTCTAAATCCCACATCTAATTTATCTATAGCAAGTACACGAGTATTCAGTGCGAGCTTTGCGCCGTTTTTCATACCTGTTTCAGCCAATGCCAGTGCATATTCCCACGGGCTTACTATTGCAGCCTGTGGCGCATATAATGCCGCAATTACATCTTTACTGATATTGGGTTCGCGCCGCCTTACTTCATCACCATCTAAAATAGCAAGCTCTTCCAGCCCGTTTGCAATCCCGTTATTGTACAGCTCCCATAGCTTTGCTACATCGTCATTGTTAAATCCAAGTACAAAAGAGCCCGTGCGCCTATATGGCACATCGAGCTTAAAACATAAATCTTTTGCAAGGCGCACGCCCTCTACATTCAGTTTTGCCATAAGGCTACCGGGCTCAGGATCGTATCCTGCGTGTAAAATAGCACTGTTCGCTTTAGTGGTGCCTGTAGACACATCGTTTTCAGCCTCTAGGCACAGTATATCCAGCTTATATTTAGATAGCTCATACATAGCCGCAGCACCAATTATACCACAGCCAATTATAATCACATCATTCATAAATTACAGCTCCTCAGTAGCACCTGTAATACTGTCAAGTACGTCCTCCGACAGCATCTTGCCTGTATTCACAAGTAAAATTACCTTGCCGTTTTGCTTTGCTATGCCGATAAGAAAAGAATTTGCATTTTCGGCACCTGCAATTTTGGGAGGCGGACAAATATCGTCGTTATCAATATCCGTAACTTCATCTACTTCGTCTACGATAAATCCAATTTCTTTTTCCTTAATATTGGTTACTATAATACAGGTGCGCTCATTATAAGGAATCTCTTGCTTTCCAAAACGCAAACGCACATCAATAAGCGGAATAATAGAACCACGCAGATTGATAATGCCTTTAGCATAGCTTGGAAACTCAGGTATTTCAGTAATTACTTGCACACCTACTATTTGCACCACATCTGCTATTGGCACACCATATAGTTGACTATCCGTCCAAAAAGTAAGGAATTTTCCGTCCATTTCTGCCGCGTTCATAGCTTCAAAGGTGGCACCTGTTTCTGTTTGCTTATCATTACTCATTTAATTTCCCTCCGTTTTTTGTAACACTTAAATCCTT
>JAVWEG010000111.1:0-4511 GCA_036641735.1 Oscillospiraceae bacterium | reverse complement strand
GTATTCACGGTTCCTAATGTGGTTGCTGTGGGATAAAAATACAAAAGCTAACGAGTGTTTTAGAGTTGGATGAGTATCAAATTATACAAATAAAACACCAATACTATGCACGATAAATGCTACAATCCACGCAAGCCCCGTTTGCCCTACGGCAACGGTGAGCGCCGCGCGCCACGAGCCCATCTCGCGCTTTATCGCGGCTATTGCGGCTATACACGGAGTGTACAGCAGTGTAAACACCAAAAAGCTTATTGCTGTAAGAGGTGTAAATATATTGCCAAGCGCTTCTCCGAGAGATGCTACATTTGTGCCTGTAAGTACTGCAAGCGTGCTTACTACGGCTTCTTTTGCGGATAGCCCTGTGATAAGCGCTGTAGATGCTCTCCAGTCGGTAAATCCGAGCGGAGCAAAGATAGGGGATATTACTTTGCCGATATTAGCAAGTATCGAGGCGGAGGCATCTGATACTACGTTAAAGCGTAAATCAAAGGTGCGTAAAAACCATATTACAAGCGACACTACAAATATTATAGTAAATGCACGCTGCAAAAAGTCTTTAGCTTTATCCCATATTAGCAGCCCTACGCTTTTTAGCCCGGGCAAACGGTAATTAGGCAGCTCCATTACAAATGGTACAGGCTTGCCCTTATACACGGTGCCTTTCATCAAAAGACCTGCCAATATGCCTACAAGCATACCAAAAATGTATAAACAGCTCATTACAAGCGCGCCGTGGTTTGGGAAAAATGCTGCTGTAAATACTGCATAAATAGGTAATTTGGCAGAGCAGCTCATAAAAGGCGTTAATAGCATAGTCATTTTACGGTCGCGGTCACTGGCTAAGGTGCGTGTAGCCATTATAGCAGGTACAGAACAGCCAAAGCCTATAAGCATTGGCACAAAGCTACGTCCAGATAGGCCTATTTTGCGTAAAAGCTTGTCCATTACAAAAGCTACGCGTGCCATATAGCCCGAATCCTCAAGCATAGACAAAAAGAAAAACAATACTACTATAATAGGTAAAAAGCTGAGTACAGCTCCCACTCCTGCGAATACACCGTCTATTATAAGTGAATGTACTACGGGATTAATGCCATAAGCGGTAAGCGCGGCAGAAACTAAATTAGTAACTGTATCTATGCCTGCGCTTAAAAGATTGCTGAGAGCCGAGCCTATCACACCAAAGGTAAGCCAAAATATCAAAAGCATTATGCCGAGAAATATAGGGATAGAAAGATATTTATGTGTAAGAAATTTATCTATTGCCACACTGCGCGAATGTTCGCGGCTGATACCATTTTTTACTACAGAGTCGCAGCAAAGCTTTTCAATAAAAGCGTAGCGCATATCGGCAAGCGCGGCTTCGCGGTCAGTGCCAAGCTCCGTTTCCATTTCACGTACCGTATGTAAAAGAAGCTCTTGTTCGTTGTCGTTTAATGCAAGTAAAGCTATCATAGGCGCATCGCCCTCTACTAGCTTTGTGGCGGCAAAGCGCATTGGTACGCCAAGACGATCTGCGTGATCCTCTACAAGGTGGGCGATAGCGTGTATACAGCGATGCACAGCGCCTACGCAAAAATCTTGTCTGCACGGCTTTATTTTTTTAGAGCCTGCAAGTATTGCGTGTTCTACAAGCTCCGCAATGCCTTCGTTTTTCACGGCGGAGATGGGTACTACGGATATGCCAAGCTCTACTTCTAATTTCGGAATATTTATGGTGCTGCCGTTTGAGCGCATTTCGTCCATCATATTAAGGGCTAATACAATAGGAATATTAAGCTCGATAAGCTGTAACGATAAATAAAGATTGCGCTCAAGATTAGTGGCATCAACTATGTTTATAATAACATCGGGTTTTTCCTTCATCAAAAAATCGCGTGTTACTATCTCCTCGCTTGTATATGGAGACAAAGAGTAAATTCCGGGCAAATCTACTACAGATACGTCCTCGTAGCCACGCACATTGCCTTCTTTTTTGTCTACGGTAACTCCCGGAAAATTGCCTACGTGCTGGTTTGAGCCTGTAAGCTGATTAAACAGCGTGGTTTTGCCGCAGTTTTGGTTGCCTGCAAGTGCAATAATCATATAGCACCTCCGTTTATCGGCTCTACATCAATATTGCGTGCATCATCTAGGCGCAAGGTGAGCTCATAGCCGCGCAAAGCAAGCTCTATAGGATCCCCCATTGGTGCAATCTTGCGCAGCATAATAGTAGTTTTGGGCGTTAAGCCCATATCAAGTAAACGGCGGCGAAGTGCGCCCTCACCGCCAACAGCAGTGATTTTGGCATTTTGTCCTAAGGGCAATTTATCTAAAGTCATATACTATTTCCTCCCGTTGCAGTTAGCCTTAGCTAACTTAGCAAACTTATTTTAGCATAAGGAGTATAATTTGTCAAATATTAATTTTTAATGCCTGCAATATCATCAATTTTGCTAAGCTCATCGTCTGTGAAAATGGCTTTATCGGCAGCTTTTGCATTTGCGGATATTTGCTGTGCGCTCGATGCACCAACAAGCACGCTGCAAGCGCCTTTTGCAAGTACCCAGCGCAGCGCCATTATAGACAAGCTTTCGCCGCGAACCGCTGCCATATCACTTAGCGCTGATATCTGTGCTAAGCGTTCGCTAGTAAGAGCAGTTTCTTTTAAGAAAATGCCGCTTTTGCGGATACGGCTGTCATCGGGAATACCGTGTAAATATTTATCCGTTAACAGCCCTTGTGCAAGCGGACTAAATGCAATAATACCCAAATTTTCGGTATTTGCCGTGCTAAGCAAGCCATTGCTTTCTATAGTGCGGTCAAATATAGAATAGCGGCTTTGGTTTATCACGCACGGACAGTGCAGCTCTTTTAATATTGCCAAAGCCTTGCGTGTTTGCTCACCATTATAGTTTGATATGCCTGCATATAGCGCTTTTCCGCTGTGTACGGCTGTAGATAAAGCGCCCATTGTTTCTTCAAGAGGGGTGTCGGGATCAAATCTGTGAGAATAAAAAATATCAAAATATTCAAGCCCCGTGCGCTTTAGGCTGGCATCTAGGCTTGCAAGCATATTTTTGCGGCTGCCCCATTCACCGTAAGGCCCTTCCCACATATGATATCCTGCTTTGCTCGATAAAATAAGCTCGTCGCGATAAGGTATAAAATCTTTTTTGTACAATATACCGAAGTTTTCTTCGGCACTGCCTGGTACAGGGCCGTAATTGTTTGCCATATCAAAATGTGTGATACCACAATCAAATGCAGTGCGCAATATTTTTTGCATATTTTCCTGCACGTCTACAGAACCAAAATTGTGCCACAGGCCAAGAGATACGCGAGGAAGCTTTAATCCGCTTGCGCCGGAGCGTTCATACTGCATTAGATTATATCTTTCTTCGTTTGCATTATACATTTTTTTTACCTCTTCCCATTATTAAATAAAATACCCACGCAAAATTAACTAAAGCGCACAAAAGTACCCAAGTACGATATTTTAAATGCTTTACATTTCCGTTTTGCATAAGTATAGATAAAGCGATTAAGCGCCCCGGGATATCTATAATGCCGGCAATTATTACGGCTGTTATTATTGGCATAAACTTCACCTCTGTTACATTTTAATGCAAAAATGCTGTAAGGTAAAGCTTTTTATGTGCTGTTGCACAAAAAAAGCTCTATTTTTGTACTAAAATTCTATTTGACATACCTTGCCAATATATCTATAATTGTGTTAACGCTTTATTTTGGTAAAGTGCAATAAAAATTATTTGTGGGGGTACGATAAAAATGGCAAGAGTGTATAATTTTAGTGCAGGTCCATCTATGCTGCCTGAGGCAGTGCTAAAAACAGCACAAGGCGAGCTTGTGGAATATGGCACGAGCGGACAGTCCGTAATGGAGATGAGCCATCGCAGTAGCGTGTACGACGCTATTATCACCGAAACCGAGGCGGCATTGCGCCGCGTATTATCT
This sequence comes from Oscillospiraceae bacterium, assembly GCA_036641735.1. Classification (GTDB taxonomy): domain Bacteria; phylum Bacillota; class Clostridia; order Oscillospirales; family Ruminococcaceae; genus JAGPHI01. The sequence continues at coordinate 554 of JAVWEG010000111.1, read as the reverse complement.
ATACCCGATAATTATAAAGTGGGATTTATACAGGGCGGCGCTTCAATGCAGTTTGCAATGGTGCCGATGAATTTAATGACTACAGGCGAAGCGGATTACATAGTAACAGGGCAATTTAGCAATAAAGCCGCCAAAGAAGCGGCTAAATTCGGCAAGGTGAATATTATTGCATCCACAAAGGACGACAATTTTACTTGCATACCCGATGTAGATAGCCTAAGCTATTCAGAAAACGCAAGCTATGTGCATATTTGCGAAAATAATACTATATATGGCACACGGTTTAATAAATTGCCTCAGCCCGCAGGAATACCGCTTGTGGCGGATATGTCAAGCTGCATTATGTCAAGACCGTGTGATGTATCAAAATACGGTGTAATATATTTTGGGGTACAAAAAAACGTAGCGCCGGCAGGTATGGCTGTAGCTATTGTGCGCGAAGATTTACTTGGCAATGCCGCCGATAATGTGCCTGCAATGCTTAATTACAAAACGCTTATAGACGAGAAAAGTATGTCTAATACTCCTCCTTGCTACACTATATATATGATGGG
>JAVWEG010000110.1:0-4563 GCA_036641735.1 Oscillospiraceae bacterium | reverse complement strand
CGCATTAGGACTTAACAGCCTGAGCTATGGCAAATACACGCAAATGAAAGAGAAAGAACAAAGCGACACATAAAATAGCCGCCCTGCTTATCACAGGGCGGCTATAGCGCTTTATTACATAATGAGGGGGCATATATGAAATATCACAGGGGCAAGCGGTTCGGGCTATCTGAGGCACAGCAGAGCCTTATATATTGGATTTGCATTAATTACGACAACGCACCATTTGAAATTCAGCATAAAATAATTAACCTTTGCAATGAAGTTGGTGGCACGTATAACAGTGTGCTTTTTAAGGCCATTACTACCACAGAAAGCGTAACCGATATATCCTATCAAACATATTACACTTCTATGCCTATAAATGACAGCAACTTGGCTCGGATGGTTCGACGCTTTTATGAAGTATGGTAATCTCGTCAGTAGAACACCCCCCACTATGTGCGACAATGTAAGTACAAGAAATGCGAGGTGGTGAAAATGGCAAACGAAAAAAATCTTATAGCAATTCGCAGCACGGCTCGAGCTAGAGAATTGGGCGCAAAAGGTGGTAAAGCGGCCGCCGAGAATAATCGCAAAAGAAAAGCCTTGAAAGAAAGTATGAATACCCTACTAAATTTGCCAATCTCCAACACAAGAGATTACAATAAAATTGCTCAAATGGGCATACAGGCAGAAGATATTGACAACAGCCAGCTTATTGTGCTTGCACTTTTTAATAAGGCACGCGGCGGCGATGTGCCTGCAATAAAAGAATTACGCGCACTTATTGACGAGGACGGTACAAGCAAAGACATAGGGCAACTCGAGGCGCTGATTAAGGGGCTGCGTGATGAATAAGGCGATATATACCGAAAAGCAGAAAGAGCTTTTGCAAATATTCCGGCAAGGCAAATTGCGACGCATAAATATCCTTCACGGTTCTGTACGTTCTGGCAAAACGTGGATATCGCTTGTACTGTGGGCGTTTTGGGTTGCTACGATGCCGAAAAGCGGTAAATACTTAATGGTTGCCAAAACGCTTACAAGCCTTAAGCGAAATTGCCTCGACCTTTTGGAAGAATTGGTTGGCAGGGCAAACTTTGCTTATTCTTTATCGCAAAAACAGGGGCAATTATTCGGGCGCACAATCTTTTTGGAGGGCGTAAACGATGCCAGAGCCGAAAGTAAAATACGAGGCATGACGCTGACCGGCGCATATTGCGATGAACTTACACTTTTTACAGAGGACTTTTTCGCAATGCTGTTATCTCGTTTATCTATGGAAAACGCAAAGCTTTTCGGCACCACAAACCCCGACACGCCGCTGCATTGGCTTAAAGTTAAATATCTTGACAGGGCAACCGAGCTGGACATTTTTATAATGCAGTTCTTTATTGATGATAATACTTTTTTGCCACACGATTACGTAAATCAACTTAAATCAGAATACACAGGTGTATTTTACGACCGTTTTATTTTGGGCTTGTGGGTTGTTGCCAATGGCGCTATTTATCGAATATTTTCGGACAACCCCAAACAATATGCCACTGATAAAGCAGATATCACATTATCCCACGATGAACGCTCCGCATTATTAAAATATGATTTTATTCAAGTTGGAGTTGACTTTGGCGGCAATAAATCGGCACATACCTTTGTAGCCACGGGGATAAGCAAAGATTTTAGCAGACTGACCGCTTTGGCGAGCGAGCGGCACGAAGCTAAGGGGCTAAGCCCTAACGATTTATATGCTTTGTTTGATAAATTTATTGAGCGTGTAGAAAAAAAGTATGGCAAAGTGCTTGTAGTGTATGCGGATAACGCCGAGCAGACGCTAATAAACGGCTTGCGTACACATTCAAGTATACCCATTAAAAATAGCATTAAGCGACCTATAATTGACAGAGTGCGTGCCACAACAGGGCTTATGAGCAGCGGAAAATTCTTTTTAACGGGAGATTGCAAAACTCTTTCCGATGCCTTTCAAGGGGCTGTATATGACGATAAAAAGCTTAACGATACACGACTAGATAATGGCACAAGCGATATTGATACATTGGATGCCTTTGAATACTCGTGGGAAAAATATATTAAAAGCTATGTGAGGACAATGGAATGATACAAAAAATCTCAACTTGGATAAGGAGTGTTTTTTATAATATGATTAATAAAGACAGCTTGAAAAGACTCGGTATTGAACCAGCGGTAAGCGCAGAAATGCAAACTGCAACAGCCTTATGGGCAGATTTATTCTTGAACAAAAGCCCTTGGCTCGATGAAGCAACAAAAAGCCTCGCCTTGCCGTCCTCAATCTGCGGCGAACTAGCAAGACTTACCACTGTTGAGCTGAGTGCAAAGGTTGCAGGCGGCGCACGCGGCGATTATTTAGGCAATCAGCTTGCGCCGGTGCTAGAGCGGTTACGCGTACAAACGGAAAAGGCTCTTGCTTGCGGAGGTATTGTGTTAAAACCTTATCCAAACGGTAAAAATATATCAGTAGATTTTGTATCGGCTCAAAACTTTATCCCTACAGGGTTTAATGGCAATGGAGATGTAACAAGTGCCGCCTTTGTAGAGCAGTTGCAAAAAGGCAAGGTTTATTATACGCGAATTGAGCAGCACATCAACGGCAGAGAATACACAATATCCAATAAGGCCTACTACAGCACAGTTAAAGGCAATTTAGGTGTTGAAACAGCACTGGCATCGGTGAGCGAGTGGGCAAACCTCGAGCCGGCTATAAATATCAAGCTACAAAACGGGGCAGCACTTGACAGTATGCTTTTCGCTTATTTTAAAATGCCGTTTGCAAACACAGTTGATACTTCATCTCCTCTTGGTGTGTCTGTTTACGCGCAAGCCGTCAGCTTGATAGAGCAAGCAGATAAGCAGTATAGCCGCACCATTTGGGAATATGAGGGCAGTGAGCTTGCTGTGCACACAGGCGTTGGGGCTACGCTTATGGTAGACGGTAAGCAAAAATTGCCTGCGCGGCAAAAGCGTCTGTTTAGCAATTTGTCGCTTGACAGCAAAGACGGAGAGGACTTTTACAATGTATTCTCCCCTGCTATTCGCGATGAAAGTCTTTTTAACGGACTTAATGAATTATTGCGGCGCATTGAATTTTTATGCTATTTATCATATGGCACCTTAAGCAACCCGCAAAGCGTTGAAAAAACCGCCGAGGAGATAAAAATGAGCAAACAGCGTAGCTATTCGGCTGTTCGCGACATACAAAAAAGCCTTGAAAACGCGTTAAACAAGCTTTTGTACGCAATGGATACATATGCTTCGCTTTATCGACTTACACCGTCCGGCGCGTATCAAGCTGCCTTTAATTGGGGTGACGGCATAATGACCGACACCGACAAAGACCGCGAGCAAATGCGCCAAGATTGCCGCGACGGCGCTGCCGAATGGTGGGAGTATCGCGTTAAGTTTTACGGTGAAACCGAAGAAGAAGCCAAAAAGCACATAGACAACAAAGAGTCTTTGGATTTTGAGAGGTAAATATGCTTACACCCGAATACTTAGAGCATTGCGCCGACGATATAATTGAATTAACTAACAAATTAGAAGAAACTATTATGCGCGACATTGCGCGGCGGCTTGTGAAAAATGGCGGCGTTACAGCGTCGGCAAAGTGGCAAATTGACACTGTAAAAGAAAGCGGCTTGCTTTATGAAGATATAATCTCACAGGTAAGTGCATTTGCAAACACAACCGAGCCTTATACAAAGGCGTTGTTTGAAGATGCGGGGGTAACGTCCGTAGATTTCGACAATACTATCTACAAGGCGGCGGGGCTTGAGCCTATTTCTTTGCGTAAATCGCCCGCCGCTATGCAAGTGCTGCTTGCAGGGCTTAAAAAGACCAACAATCTTATAAGCAATTTGACCAAAACCACCGCTAATGGCGCACAGCGGCTTTATATCGAAGTTGCCGCCCTTGCCGAAATGCAAATTGAAAGTGGCGCGTTCGACTATGCCTCTGCCATTAAAAACGCTATTCGCAATGCAGCAAAGGACGGCGCATTTGTGGTGTATCCGTCCGGGCATCGCGATAGAATTGACGTGGCCATTCGACGTGCCGTGTTAACTGGTGTCGGGCAGACTGCCGCCGAAATCAGCTTATCAAGTGCCAACGATATGGGCTGTGATTTAGTTGAAACAAGCGCACATGCAGGCGCGCGCCCCGACCACGCAATATGGCAGGGCAAAATATTCAGCCGCAGCGGAAAAAGCAAAAAATACCCCGATTTTGTAAGCTCCACAGGCTACGGCACAGGTGCAGGGCTATGCGGTTGGAATTGCAGACACAGTTTTTATCCTTTTTTTGAGGGGCTATCTGAAAGTGCATATCCACGCGAACAGTTAGCCGAGTACAATAGCCGTACCGTAACGTATAACGGTGAAAAAATGAGTTATTACGATGCCACACAGATGCAACGTAGCAAAGAAAAACGTATACGCAGTACAAAGCGCGAGCTTGTAGGCTTTGATGAAGCCATAAAAAACGGTTTAAAAGTCGCGCAGATTGACTTCAATATGTATTCCGTTTCTCTAAAACATCAAAAAGCAG
>JAVWEG010000109.1:0-4719 GCA_036641735.1 Oscillospiraceae bacterium | reverse complement strand
TGCCTATGATTACTAAGGAATATAACAAATACCTTTTAGGCAAGAATGGCGAATATGCAAGCCAAGTAAAAACGTTACAAAACGAGCTAAAGCAGACAAGCAGTGATATTGATAAAATCATTGACTTGCTTATGAAAACCAGCTCACAAGTATTGATTGATAAGCTTGAAAATTGCGAGAAAAGCAAGGCGATTGCTGAGTCAAAATTGAGTATGCTAATCAGCGAAAATCGCAAAGAGAAATTTTCAGAAAGCGATATTAAAGCAGTATTTGCAAAAATCAGAACCCTTTTAGTTACAGCAAGCCTTAAAAATGTGAGGCAGGTTATTGATACTTATGTAAACAAAATTTTAGTGTACCCTAATGAAGTAGAAGTGCAGCTAAACTTTTTCCCTGATTTTAGCTTAAAATTAGATAAAAAAGAAAAAGACTGCCCTATAACAGAAGGTGTACAAGACCTTCAAGGGCAATCTTTTTCTCGTCTAATCAGCAAAAATGCTGATGATTATGGTGCCGGTGGTCGGGGTCGAACCGACACGGTATCGCTACCACGGGATTTTGAGTCCCGCACGTCTGCCAATTCCATCACACCGGCGTAGCACTAATATATTATAATATAAAATTTATCATTACGCAAGTATTTTTACAAATATTCACTTTATTTTATTATACTTAAGTGTAAAAATGGCATATTTAAAGCCAAATGGTGAATTTGCACAAAATTTCGCATTTAAGTTTTAGCTTGTATCCATATTATCAAAGTGGATACAATGTGGTATTCTGTATATAGAACGTAATTTACAAATAACAGGAGGATTTTAAATGAATATTTTAAATAGCTTTTCACTACAAGGTAAAGTTGCTCTTATCACAGGAGCAAGTTACGGTATCGGCTTTGCTATAGCATCGTCCTATGCGCAGGCAGGCGCAACTATTGTTTTTAACGACTTAAAAGACGAGTTTGTACAAAAGGGGCTTGCCGCTTATAAAGAGGCAGGAATAGATGCTCACGGATATGTATGCGACGTTACAAACGAAGCCGCTGTAAAAGATATGGTGGAGAAAATAGAAAAAGAAGTGGGCGTTATTGATATACTTGTAAATAATGCCGGAATTATTAAGCGCATACCAATGTGCGATATGACAGCCGAAGAGTTCCGTCAAGTTATAGATGTAGACCTAAATGCACCATTTATCGTAGCCAAAACAGTAATACCTTCTATGATTAAAAAAGGTCACGGCAAAATAATCAATATCTGCTCTATGATGAGCGAGCTTGGCCGCGAAACGGTGTCGGCATATGCCGCTGCTAAGGGTGGACTGAAAATGCTTACACGCAATATCGCAAGTGAGTACGGCGAATTTAATATTCAGTGCAACGGCATTGGCCCGGGATATATCGAAACTCCGCAAACTGCGCCTTTGCGCACACCTGAGCATCCGTTTAACAAATTTATTATAGCTAAAACTCCTGCTGCACGTTGGGGCAAAACAGAGGATCTTGCAGGTCCTGCTGTATTTTTGGCATCAGATGCTTCCGATTTCGTAAACGGACATATACTTTATGTGGACGGCGGTATCCTTGCATATATTGGCAAACAGCCACAGTAAAATTAATAAATAATTTTAGCAAAGCAATTAGTCGTTAGTGGACGCGGTGGCCGTATCTGCCTGCGGCTAATTGTTTTTTGTAATTGTAAACGGAGGATTTATGAAACAAATTGTACTGATAATGACCGATACTACGCGCAAAGATATGCTCGGCTGTTATGGCGACGAGCGTATGAAAACACCTAATTTAGATGCGCTTGCAGCTGAGGGCTTACGCTACGAAAACGCATATACCTGCCAGCCCGTGTGCGGCCCTGCGCGCAGTGCGCTATTTACAGGTACATTTCCGCATACAAACGGAATGGTGACAAACAGCATAGCTATGGGCAATAATGTAAAGACCGTTGGCGAGCGACTTACCGATAACGGCATACATTGCGGATATATAGGTAAATGGCATCTCGACGGCGGAGATTATTTTGGCAATGGCAGATGTGCCGATGGCTGGGACGAAAAATATTGGTACGATATGCGTTGCTATTTAGAAGAAATGAGCGAAGCTGACCGCCTGCGTTCGCGCAAAAGTGCCACAGCTTATGAGCCGAATATGAGCGCAGAGTTTACGTATGCTCATCATTGCTCCGACAAAGCGCTTGAATTTATAGACGAATACAAAGAAACGGATTTTTTCCTCACTGTGTCTTATGATGAGCCGCACGGCCCGTGCTTGTGCCCTGCACCATACAATACAATGTACGACGGGATAGGCTTTAAGCAAAGCCCCAATCACGCAGACGACCTAAGCCAAAAGCCGATGATGCAGCGTTTATGGGCAGGCGACGGCTTAAATAAAACAGCAGAAGAATTATCAGCGCCAAGCAAGCAATTATCGCTTTTCTTAGGCTGTAACAGCTTTGTAGACAGCGAGATAGGCAGAGTGCTTGATAAAATAAAGCAGGATTTGCCGCAAGCACTTGTAATTTTTACTTCCGACCACGGTGATATGAGCGGCAACCACCGTTTGCAGATGAAAAACGGTACAGCTTATAAAGAAGTAGCAAATATTCCGCTGATTATTAAAGGCAAAGCAAAGGGTGTAGTAAATGCGCCTGCAAGCCATATCGATATCGTGCCTACAGTGCTTGATTATATGGGCGTACAGCTGCCAAAGCTGTTGGAGGGTAAGTCTATGCTGCCGCAGCTTGATAAGCCTGAGATGGCAATAAATCACGAGGTGTTTACAGAATTTACACGTTATGAAGTAGACCACGACGGATTTGGCGGTTTGCAGATAATGCGCGCCGTTACAGACGGCAGATATAAGCTGGTGCTGCATTTAATGGATACAGATGAGATGTATGATATGTTAAATGACTCTGCCGAAATACACAATCTGATAAATGATGTAAGCGTGTCGGCAATAAGAGACACTTTGCACAACGCTTTAATTGAGCATATGAATACAACTCGAGATTTATTTAGAGGATATCAATGGCTTTGCCGTCCGTGGAGACGAGACAGTATGCCTACTTGGGAAAATTCCGGATACACAAGACAACGTGAAAACGAGGAATATGAGCCGCGCCAGCTCGACTATGACACAGGGCTTCCAATGAATGATGCTGTGCGATACAAGCTGAGATACGACGAAAAAAAATAAATATTATAAGCAATGCTCCGTACAATGCCTTATCAGCAATGTACGGAGCATTTATTGCAAAACAAAACCGAATACCTATGGCTCGGACAGATAGGAGTCGAACCTACTTGGGTGGTATCCGCCACCCACAGCGGTTTTGAAGACCGCGGAGTACACCGGTACTCATCTGTCCGCATATTATGGCTTTAAATAGTTTGTTTCGGGAGTGTATTTTTCAAAGATAACAGCATCGTTTTCCGCTTCTTTTGCCGCAATATCACTTGTAGGGCGCACTGTCCAACATATTTTTATTGCCCCCATTGCCTCTGCCAATCTTACAAATACTGATTTTTTGCCATCGCCATACGCAATAAATTGCGGACGTGCAATAAAATCGGTAAATAAATTTCCAAGCGCCAGCTTAAGTATTAGCGGCTTATCTTTAAAATTTTTAGAAGCATCAGATAATTGACCACGCAAAATTTGAGGTGCGTTTTTACGAAAATAGTGTACAATGCGTGGATCGAAGCTCTCTATACAATAAGGCCCTTGATATGATTGTAAAATGGCAAGCCCTTTTGCGCAAAGCTCATCATTGCGCGGTCCTGTTTTCAGCTCTACTATAATAGGTACACGGCAGTTTATTACAGACAATACCTCTGTAAACAGCGGAATATTTTGGTCGGTATCGCATAAGTGCATATTGTGAAGCTCGGCAAAAGTATAGGCATCTACCCTACCATTTACACCTGTTACGCGCTCTAAAGTGTCGTCGTGAAACACCACTACTTCGCCGTCACTTGAAAGCTGAATATCAAGCTCTATGCCGTAGCCTGCGTTTGCCGCAAGTGCAAAAGCAGCAATGCTGTTTTCGGGAACGGTTTTTTCTTCATTGTGCAATCCGCGATGAGCGAAATTAACACCTTTTACCATTTCAAGCTGCTCTTGAGAATAGCGCCCCGGACGCAGCAAAAAATAAAATAATATTATTAAAACCCCTAAAATCCACAATAAAACAGACATAAAGTCACCTCTTTTAAAATTGTCATAACGGATATATTTTACCTCGAATAAGCATTTAAGTCAAATAGAGACGCAGATTTTTTTTGTTTGCTTTTCCTCAAAAATCTATTGACACTTTCTTGTTAATGTGGTATTATAATTGTCACGCTCTTATATAGAACGCATTTGCGCTAGTAGCTCAGTTGGATAGAGTGTCTGGCTACGAACCAGAAGGTCGGGGGTTCGAATCCCTCCTGGCGCACCACGATAAGCTGACAAATTTCAGAAATGAAATTTGTCAACCTGTTCTTTTTACCTTATAATGGTGGTGTAAAGATTATTTATATAACAGACGGTTTAACAAACTGGAATTTGATAAAGGCGGTGATTGTGTGAACACATTGCAAATGATTAGAATAATGTTATTGGTTGTATTCGGTTTTGGTGTAAAAGAGTTATGGTCTGCAAAACAATACTACAAGGAACAGAAAAAGAAATGGGCAATAGCATCCTTGTGCGTTGGTATT
>JAVWEG010000108.1:0-4813 GCA_036641735.1 Oscillospiraceae bacterium | reverse complement strand
TTTCCGCAATTGGTGGCAGGCCCTATTGAGCGCAGTGTAAATATGCTCGAACAGTTTAAAACGAAGCCGCGTTTTGATATATCAAATATTAAAAACGGAGGCACGTTAATTCTGTATGGTCTGTTTGAAAAAATTGTTGTGTCGGATAGATTGGCGATTTTTACTGATGGAGTATTTGATAATTACGAAAAAATGTCACCGCTATTTTTGATATTAGGCGCAGTGTTTTTTAGCGTGCAAATTTATGCCGATTTTTCATCATACACACATATTGCCCGTGGATCTGCGCAGCTTATGGGATATAATTTGATGAGAAACTTTGATTCGCCGTATCTTGCAGTTAATATCCGCGATTTTTGGAAGCGTTGGCACATTTCGCTTACCAGTTGGTTTACAGATTATTTGTATATTCCTTTGGGCGGCAGCAGAGTATCACCTGTGCGAACATATTTTAATATAGCTATAGTTTTTCTCGTAAGTGGGCTTTGGCACGGTGCAAGTATTACTTTTATTGTTTGGGGTGCATTGCACGCAGTAGCTCAAATTATATTTCGTTTGTATGATAAGCATATAGGTGTCAAATTAAGATACATCGACTGGATAATTACATATTCTTTTATATGCTTTTCTTATATCTTTTTCAGAAGTAAAACCATTCAAGATGCAATTATTTATATTGGCAATATTTTTATCACAAAGCAAAGCTTGCAAGCATCTTTATCAGAATTACCGCTAAATATTACGGAGCTTTATATTAGTATTGGTTTAGTCATTATTATGTTTTTACTTGATATTGCACGCAAAAAACTTAAAGATGTTATGGTATGGTTTAATGCAAGACATATTATTACACAAAGCATAATGTACTCTGCGCTAATAATATCTATTGTTTCAATAGGTGTTTATGGCACAAAATATATTGAAAAACCATTTATTTATTTTCAATTTTAGGAGTGATTATGAAAAAAACCAATATAGCGAAGCTTACAAAGCTTCTCGCAATTGCAACGTGTACCATAGTATTTGTACTGATTGGTATTTATGCTTTTTCACGCTTAGTTACGCCTAAAGGCTCTATAGAAGAATATTATGATGAACCAAAAAATACAATTGACGCTTTGTTTATCGGAAGCAGTCATTGTGCGTTTTCGGCTTCGCCAATAGATATTTACGAGGAAAGCGGCATCAAAACATATAATATATCTACAGGGTGTCAGCCATCTTGGGTAAGCTATTATTATCTTAAAGAAGCGCTGAAATATCAAAAACCAAAAGTTATTTTCTTGGAAGTTTTCGGAGCATTTTATGATAAATCTTATGCTACATATTCAGATATAGATTTGGTGTCGTCCAGAGATTCTCAAAAAATGAAGCCGTCATTTGACCTTTTAAAAATGAATATCGCACGTTATTTTTCGCAAAAAACACCTTTAGCCTGGGACGAAATATTTAACTTTACAAAATACCATTCGCGGTTAACCGAGCTTGAAAAAGAAGATTTCACCTCGATTTTTAAAAGTGATTATTCCGATAATAAAGGCTTTGGGCCAATGCTTACAAGAGAGAGCTTTCCCCAATATGTTGCTCCGGTTACAGATAGACGTGAACCGCTTTATGATGAATGTGATTATTATTTACGCAAAACGATTGCACTTGCAAAAAAACGCGGCATTGATATAGTGCTTTTTAAAACACCGCTTATCGCTAAAGAAACCGATATTGCTGTACTTAATACAATTAAAGATATCGCAAAAGAAACGGAAGTGCCGTTTATTGATTTTTGCAGTGAAAATCTGCTTAATATTGATTACACTAACGACTTAGGTGACGAGGGACATTTAAATTATTTTGGGGCTGAAAAATTGTCGCGATTTATGGCTGAATATTTGCTTTTAAATTATCCGCAATTATCTAACAATAATGCAAAGGACGAGCTTTGGGATACAGCAGTGAAAAATCAATCTGAAGATTTTATCAGAGTGAAATTCCGTATGGCAGCTACGCTTGATGAGCTATTAAGCCAATCGAAGGAGTATGGGAATATAGATATTATTGTAGCAAAACAAGGCATATTAAATAACGATGATATCGAAATGCTAAAAAGTAAAAATCTTTGCATAAAGGGCGATTTGCTTAACACTATTAAAACAAGCGATATGTTTGTGATAAATAAAAACGAAATATTTACAGGAACACAAGCGGTAAAACGCCTAAAAGATAATGGAATAAATGTGGGCAATTTGCAGGATAAAACAGTTTCCATTACTATAGAAGGCGAGGATAAAAATTATTCTCGAATGAGAGACGGGCTAAATATTGCGGTGTACGACAGCAATGAAAATAAAATTTTCCACAACTTTAGTATGGCACGTGAACATCAGTACGATTTTTATACTTCATAATTAAAATCCGGCAAACTTTGTAAATAAAGCTTGTCGGATTTTTTATGAAAAAGCAAATATAAATAGCACAGTTTTCTGCGGTTTTATTGACAAATTTACAATATTCTTGTACTATATAGGTAATACAGCATAAAAATCTATAAACTCTATCATAAACATATATTCGGATAGAACAATGCAGTTAAATAAAAACACTTTGCTTTATATTTTAAATACTTTTTGCCTTAAAACAAACAGTATGGAAAAGAAGGATGCTTTATGGAAAACAATTATAGAGATATGATAGATAAAGAAATTAACGGCAATATAATCATTAGAAATATGCATACGATACTGCCGTTTCAATATATTGGCGAAAAAGTTTTGTCGCTTTTGGGATATACTTCCAAAGAGGAATTATATCTTGCTCTTGATGGCGCAATAACAAGGCTTATTCATCCTGATGATATACAATTTGTTGCTAATCGTGTAAAACAGCAGATTGCGGATTTTGGAGAATATATAATAGAATATAGGGTGCGCAAAAAAGACGGCTCTTATATTTGGATTCAAGATAAAGGCAAGCGAGTTGAAATAACAGAAAAAAAGCAGCTTCTTATCTGTACTTTTTTCGATTTATCAAAACAAAAATTAATGGGAATATCAGACGAAGCTCGTCTTTATGGTGACATCGTACAGCAATCTACAAATGGAGTATATGTAATAGAGAAAAAAACATACAAGCTTTTATATGTCAATAAGGCAATGAAAGGTATACTTGCAGGTGTTGACATTAAAGATTATTTAGGCAAAAAATGTTATTGTGCATTAAGACAGCGCGAATATCCGTGTGAAGAATGTTTTATAAATACTGCTGAAAATATCAGTAAACAAGGAGAAGCGTATTTAGACTTTTTATCAAAATATTATTCAGTTACTTCACATTCTATAGAATGGAGAGGCTTACCCGCTTATGTTGTTTATCTGTCCGACATTTCCGATGGCAAAATAGCCGAATGTGAGCTAAAAAGAACAAAACAAAAATTAACAGCAGCTATAGATCACGCCGGTCTTGCTTATTGGGAATATGATATCGCTAATAGCAGAGCATATTTGAACACTATATCAACAGAAGAATATAGCTTAAATGAAGTGCTAGACAATTATCCCGAAAGTCTTTATGCGACAGGTGCTATTTATCCGGAATGTATCAAGCAATACGATGCAATGATACAAGCTGTAAAAAGCGGCGCGCCTACAGCGATGGCAGATATTAAAACGATTGATGCCAATGCAGATTTGGTGTGGAAACGTGTACGATTTACCACCTTATTTGATGAAAAGAATATGCCTTTTTGGGCAATAGCTACTGCTGAAAGTATAAATGAATATAAGGATTTGGAAAATCGTTTTTCCACAGTATTAGAGCAAAATCATATTGATACTTGGCTGTACGACCTTAAAAGATGTACTATTATTCAAAATCACAATACGGAACATATATATGGTATCCACGGTACGGAAATTACAAACGTTCCTGAAAGCTTAATAGAAAAAAAGCAGTGTTATGTGCAAGATGTAAACATTTTCAGAAATTTTTACAAAAGGCTTCACGATGGTGAAAAGCAAGTGTCGGTTACAGCGCGTTTGTGGGATGTACGTGTACAAAACTATATTTGGAAACGTTGCACATACACTATTTTGCCAAATAGAGCCGGCAGCCCAATTTACGCTCTAGGCAGTGCCGTTGACGTTTCGGACCAAATAGAAGCAAAGCAAAAATATGAGGATGCTATCAAATATCGATATCGTACTTTGGGCGAAAATGTTATTTTAGCAGGACATTGTAATGTAACACGTAATATTATTTTGGAAGTGGAGGACAGAACGGGACTTGATGTACAGCATCGTTTTGGAATGGTGCGAGAAAAGTTTTTTAAAGGCTTTGCAAATTTAATTTCAAATGTGAAACAAAGGCAAGATTTTCTCAAAATTTTTCTAAACGAAAATATAAAAAATAGTTTCGAACTGGGCATTACTCAGCACGATTTTGAATGTGCTATTAATTTCAAAAATGATGAAAATATTCGTTGGGTATCCATTCACGTAAACACGGCTTTGCAGCCCAAAACAAATGAATTAATTGGATTTTTAACGATGACAGATGTGTCTGCGGGTAAAATGCAAGAGCAGGTTTTAGATGCGGTTATCCAATTCGATTACGACTTTGTAGCGCATCTTAATCTTCGTTCTAATATTGCAGTGTTTTACAACAGCAAAAATCAAAAAGCCAAACTTCGAGATTTTGAATACGGTGAGTCTTATTCATATACAGATGCAATTAAATTCACTACAGAACGTTATATTGCTGACGATGACAAAAAATATTATGTGGAAAATATGTCCATAGAAAATATTACTCAGCAACTGGA
>JAVWEG010000107.1:0-5060 GCA_036641735.1 Oscillospiraceae bacterium | reverse complement strand
AGACTAAGTCAAGACGATGGTAGCCAAGGAGAATCCAATAGTATAAGCAATCAACGGCTTATCTTGGAGAAGTATGCAAAGGACAACGGCTTTGAAAATCTCAAATTCCTATTTGATGACGGTTATTCGGGAACCAATTTTAACCGCCCGGCTTTTAAAGAACTAATGGAGCTTGTGGAAAATGACGAGGTGGAAACCATTATCGTCAAGGATATGAGCCGATTTGGCAGAGAGTATTTGGAGGTGGGCAGATACACTGAAATTATATTTCCAAACTATGATGTGAGATTTATTGCAATCGGTGACAACATTGATAGCCGATATGGAGTTGATGATTTCGCCCCGTTCAAAAATATAATTAACGAACTTTATGCCAAAGATTGTAGCCGTAAAATTCGTGCTGCCAACAGGGCAAAAGCTGAAACAGGAGCAAGAGTCGGCACACGGGCACCATATGGTTATATGAAAGACCCCGATGATCCAAAGCGAAAAATCGTTGTTGATCCCGAGTCGGCAGAGATTGTAAAGTATATCTTTAAGCTGTGTGTTGAGGGCAACGGTCCCAGTCAAATTGCAAAAAGGCTCGTAGAGGAAAAGATTTTTATGCCGAATTATTACTACTATACCAAAGGAATGCCGTATACCCCAACCACTGACATGAGCAACCCCTATCGATGGGATCAGACAACAATTCGCCATATTCTTGAAAATGAAGTCTATTTAGGTCATACCATAAACCTCAAAACGACCACAAAATCTTTCAAGAACAAAAAGAAAATTAAGGTGCCAAAGGAAGAACAGTTGAGATTTGAGAACACGCACCCTGCCATTATTTCGCAAAAGGTATGGGATATTGTCCAAGATATTCGTCAGCATAAACGCAGACGAACCAATATGGACGAGCAGGATATGTTCTCCGGTATGGTTTACTGTAAGGATTGCGGAGCAAAAATGGTACTGCATCGTGCCAAAACTATGAAAGAAACTCAGTATAATTTTATGTGTGGTACCTACAAGAAAAAAGGCAAAGAGGTCTGCACAGCACACTTTATCAAAGAGAATCAGCTTGCGAAAATTGTGCTTGATGATTTGAGGCGAGTAACCCATTATGCACGACAACACGAGTTGATGTTTGCAGAAGTTGTGGCGAAGAAAAATAGCAAGGAAGCTGGGAGAGAAATCACCTTGCTGACCAAAGAAATTGCTACCTTGAAACGACGTGATGATGAACTCACCAAACTGTTCAAAAGATTGTATGAGGACAATGTTCTCGGCAAAATCCCCAACGAGGTGTTCCGAAAGCTAAGCGATGACTACCTTGCAGAGCAAAAAGAAATCCAGTCCACCATTCCTATAAAGGAAAGCAAACTGGAAAAGCTTGAAAATTCGGTTGCAAATGTCACTGCCTTCATTGATGAAGCAAAGGAGATTACCGAAATCAATGAACTAACGGCAACCATTCTCCACAGGTTTATTGACAAGATTGTTGTGAGCGAACGCACCGAGAAATACTCAAGGACAGCACTGCAAGAAATCCAAATCCACTATCGCTACATCGGACTGCTTGATGATGCCATTGAACAACCCGCCACAAGAGAACAGCAAGAGGTCGCTTAGAAACAGCAAAGGGCAGACAGCGAAAACTCACTGTCTGCCCAATACCGCACCGCTTAGCCATAGTTTAGGAAAATGTCCCTATGGGACTACGGCTAAATGTGCAGCCTCTTTGTTATTGATTTTCTATTTCTTTTACTGTGTCGGTTTCGGGTATTCTTGGAGTGCGCTGTGCGTATGTCATCATTGTTTCATACAGTCCGCTCGCCTCTTGCGGTGAATATCCATACACCAAAAACACGTCCATAAGATATGGCGAATATGGTAATTCCGTTATTTCTTTGGCAAATGCCATTGCTGCAATTTCGCTAAATGCTATAACCACAGAGCGATTAGTAATAGGGCCTATATGCCAAAGCTCTATCTTTTCGTTAAGCGTAAATATCTCTGCTTTAGCAGATTCTACTACATAAAGAAACAGCAAGTGAGCAAGCAAAAGATTGGAAACTGTTAATTTATCTGTCATAATTGAGCGTAATTTAGCGTTTTCCATCTGTGCCGCAGAACGTTTTACAGCATCCATATAGATATTGATAATATTAGGCTCTCTAAATTCAGCAAAAAGTACTCTGTCTGCTTTTTCAGGATAATCGGGATAATTTATCGTCATTTTTAATGCTCTTGCAAGCTTTACAGGATCGTTTGTACCATACTGCTGTATCAAGCGTTTAGCATATTCCTGCCCACAAGCTATAGATTTTACGGCAAAATCTCGTCTTTGTTCGTCATTGAATTTACCGTTTAAAGGCTCTGTGGAAAAAGAATATTTGTACCAATCCACTTCATCTATTTCTTTAAGATCCTCCATCATCATTTCAAGAGGACGCACGGTAAACTGTGGGCGCACATAACGTTTAGTGCCTTGTTTGCCAAAAAATCCTACAGCAATAGGTTTAAGATATTCCTTAATTTGCTCTTTAGTCATTGTGGGCAGCTCCTTTGCTAAAATTTTGCATTAATGTATGTCGTTTACAGTACCTACTACTAAAATTTCTTCATCTGCTTCACGGTCGCCTGTATCCAAATTCATCAGCATTTCAAGCTGCTGCATATCTATAGCGCTGTAATCACATACGCGCGGCCCTACACAAAGGAAAAAGTCCGGGCGCAGTACTGTATCTGTTTTAAATACTGCCAAATCCTGCCACATTTGCTCCACGACTTCTTTGTATTCAATGATTTTACATTTTATCACTTCGCCGTCCGAGCATTGCACACGGATAAATCCTTTTTTATCTACTATTCTAAGCGCATTTTTGTTTGCAAAATCCCCTGAAAATACGTAGAATTTTTCTGTCTTTTGTGCCATTTTTACGTCGAGAACCTTAGCACCGAAATCTGCTACAGCAAGCTCTAATGCTTCTTCTTCAGAACATTCTTTCAGTAAATCTGTAGTTTTTACTTCTGTAGAGCCTGTGGCAATAGCAGTAACCTTACCTGTTTGGCTATCTATTTCAATATGCACTTCCACGCTATCAGGCTCTGCGCCTGAATTGATAGCAGCATCCTTTGCTTCTTTGCGCAGCTCTGCAATATCGCTTTGCGTAGGATTAGGTATTACACGCTCTACCACATCACGTACCATAGACAGTGCTACTCCTATAGATGAAATAACCTCGGCATTTTCAGGAATACTGTACTGCAATCCCATTTTACCTGCGCAATAAGGTACTAAAGCCGCCGCTCCGCCGCCGCATCCCACAAGGCGCATACTATCGTGGTCTAGCTGATATTTATCGGCAAGAGCATTAATGCAAGCATTAACCTTTTCAAAATCCTTTTCAAGTATTTGAGTTGCCAATTCTTCTACAGTAATACCAAGCTTATCTGCTACGGGCTGCATTGCTTTACGTGCAGAATTAGCGTTACCGTGTGCAAAATATTGCTCCTCTATAAGCCCAAGTACATTTGCCGCATCAGTATTTGTAAAGCATATACGTTTGCCGTTTTTAAGCTTTAGTGCCACATAATCGGCAGGATCACCCTGCTTTGGGCTAAGCATTTCTATCTGCGGATCTACTATTTCTTCCTCAGGAGTAAAGCAGGCATATTCGCAGCCTGCAATATGCGCCGAGCGCGGGCCTACGTCCTCTACTGCGTGGCTATTAATACGTACCATAGAGCCGCCTGCGCAGCCTAAAATACGCACGTCAAGAGAGTTAATATATGTGTCGTGTCCGCCGATTTTGGCATAATCTACTCCCGGACGTCCGTTTTTGATAACACCGATATTAGTGGTAGTGCCGCCCACTTCAAAGTAAATGGCATTAGATGCGCGCAGATACATAAGCGAGCCCATTACAGATGCGGCAGGCCCCGATAAAGCCGTAAGGATAGGGCGCTTGCGCATTTCATTTATTTCCATTACTCCGCCGTCGCCACGCATTATCATAAGCGGTACTGTAACGCCTGCTGCACGCACCGAGTTTTCGGTAGCATTGGCAGTAGCCATCATTTTAGGCAAAATGGAGGCATTTATTGCCGCAGTGCGTGTGCGGCGAGTAAGCCCGTACAGCTTTGTGATATCAGAAGCCATAGTTACAGGCACATCGCGCTTGTGGGCGCAATCGTGTATCATTTGCTCCTCTGTCATACTGTCTACACCGAAAGCCATAGATGCTACAAGCACTTGAGCGCCCTGATTAATCAGCTCGTCTACGCTTGCATTTATAACGTCCTCGCTCAATTGCTTTTTCTTGATAAATGTATTGTATACCTTAATTAAACGGCCTACTTTTTCATCAAGCACTATGTCTTTAAGCGCAAGCTGTCCTTTGGCGAGCATTCCCTCAAGCCCACCGCCTGCCACTCCTACTACACCTACTTTAGCTACATCGCCTTCGATAAAAGCATTGGTAGCTTGTGTGGTGGAATGTGCTACGAAAACGATATCTTCTGCGCTTATATTATTTTCACGCATACAATTTTGGAAGCTTTCTACTACTCCTGCCGCTACTCCGTCTTTATGGTCGTGTGTAGTTTTTACCTCGTTTTTGCCTATAATTTGATGTGTAACATTGTCCATTGCCACGCATTTTGTATAAGTACCGCCTACATCTATGCCCATACGCACGGCTGTGTGTTTACTGTCTGCCATAATTAACCTCCAAATTTTAAAAGTGTGAATGTCTTATTAATATTTTAACGCTTGATGTCGTAAAAAACAACAAGCAGTTATTTTCATAAATTAAAATGCTGTCAATGCAAAATATAATCAGAGTAATGTTTATTTTGATATAGTATCCAGTAAAGGCGCCGCCACCTGAGTGATGACGGCACCTAGACCGAAACTATAACCCATACGATTATTATCTTTTAAGAGGAGAAGCTAAATTTGCATATAATTTACATTTGCAAAATTACATACAGTTTATGCCACGAACCACGCTGTACCTAGCCCAGCCAGCATAATAAATGTGAGCGCATATTGCAAAATACCTGTAGCG
>JAVWEG010000106.1:0-5123 GCA_036641735.1 Oscillospiraceae bacterium | reverse complement strand
TATTCCCTCTGCTGTACTCGGCGGCGCTACTATATCGGTATTTGCATCTATAGCAATGACGGGCATTAAAGTAATAGTAGAAGAAAATATGACTGCGCGCAACACTGCCGTAGTGGGGTTGTCGATAGCACTTGGCAGCGGCATCGTGCAGGTATCGGGCTGTCTTTCGGGTATGCCTGCGTGGGTAATGACAGTTTTCGGCTCTTCCAGCGTAGTAATTACCACTATTTTAGCGGTAGTGCTAAATATCATTTTACCAAAAGATAAATAAATTATTATAAGGGGGCTTATGTTTGCCTCATAGATATTTTACCGATGAAATAACAAACGGCAAAGCATATTTACGCAGCGCCGATGCTCACCATCTTGCAGATGTAATGCGCTGTAAGGTGGGCGAAGCTGTAATTATATGTGACGGTAAAGGCAGAGATTACGAATGTAAGATAAGTAATATTGCGCAAGACCTTGTGGCAATGGATATAATTACCGATTATCCTAATGTATCAGAAGCCACTGTTGCGGTAACAGTATATGTAGGATATCCAAAGCTCGATAAGCTTGAATGGATTATAGAAAAATGCACAGAGCTTGGCGCAGTGCGCATTGTGCCGTTTTTTAGCCGTTATTGTGTAACCAAGCCCAAAAAAGAAGATGCGAAAAACGAGCGCTATCAGCGCATTGCCAAAGAAGCGGCAAAGCAAAGCGGACGCGGCATTATACCCATAATAAGTATGCCGATAACATTTAACGAAATGCTTACAGATTGTGTAAAAAACGACATTGCTTTTTTTTGTTACGAAGCCGGCGGACAAGACTTACATAGTCGGCTTGACGGTGTACGCACCGTGTCCGTCATCACAGGCAGCGAGGGAGGATTTACAAACGAGGAATCTCTTGCTGCTGCAAAAGCAGGCTGCGTAGTAGTGGGCCTCGGCAAACGAATTTTACGATGCGAGACTGCTCCTATTGCCGCGCTTGCCGCCGTGATGGCCCTGACCGACAATTTACAATAAAGGAGTTTTGTATCTTGTCTAAAAAAGTAATGGTTTTAGCGCTAAGTTTTATGGTATGTATTTCTTTATTATGTAGCTGTTGGGGTAACAGCTCTTCATCTTCTTCGCAAGCCCCGTCGTCTAAGCCGACGGTATCGTCCTCTGTGCCTAATATGAGCAGCTCATCTGCGCCAAGTGTCTCAGGCTCTGTAGGCACTTCCTCTATGCCTGCCAATAGCGGCAGTATGAGCAGCAGCACCACAGCACCTACTTCGTCCACCGCAGCGGCTAACGCCGCCGTGGTGGATAATTTTTGGGAGCTTACTCTTGTAAATGCGGCTAATCCTTTGCCCGAAGACTTTAAAGTATCCACTTGCGAAATAAGCGGATATGATAAACGCACATTTGATGCGCGTGCAGCTTGCGCATTAGAAGCGCTATTGTCCGATGCAAAGCGTGCCGACAACAACCTTTACTTAGTGTCGGCATATCGCAGTATCGCAAAGCAAAAAGCGCTATTTGAACGCAAAACCGCCTTTTATAAAAAACAGGGTTTATCTCAAAACGATGCAGAGCGTGCGGCTTCCGCGTGGGTAGCGCGCCCCGGCACCTCCGAGCATAATCTCGGGCTTGCCGCCGATATCGTATCGGAAAACTGGTATTCTCACCACAACGACCTCACCGCCGAATTTGACAAAACAAAAGAGTACGATTGGCTTGCAGCGCACGCTCAAGATTACGGCTTTATATTAAGATATCCAAAGGGCAAGGAAAGTATTACAGGCATATCATACGAGCCGTGGCATTATAGATATGTTGGAATAAATGCCGCGAAGAAAATAAAGTCCGAATCGCTCACGCTTGAAGAGTATAAAGAAAAGCTACAGCAAAATCTTTAATTTGCATTGCAAATATGGTATACTGATATCACAAATCCATTTTGCACAAGCCGAATGTTTTTGGCTGTTTATTTTTTGACAAAATATGGTGCAATTGTTATATTTTAACTTGTTTAAAGGGGTGTCTTTTATGTCCGACTATATTATACTAACCGATTCCACTACCGATCTTACTCCCGACCTTGTAAAGGAGCTTGAGCTTGAAATAATACCAATGATTTTTACCATAGACGGTAAAAGTTATCGTAACGATCCTCAAGAATCCGAGCTTTCAAGTAAGCAATTTTACGATTTACTGCGCAATGGCAAAACCTCTACCACAAGCCAGGTGTCCGTCTCGTGCTTTGAGGAGAATATGACTCCTTTTTTAGAGCAGGGAAAAGACGTTTTGTATCTCTCATTTTCATCAGGATTGTCTGGTACTTTTAATTCTTCACGCCTTGCAATAGAAGCGTTTAGCGATAAATATCCCTCTCGCAAAATTATTACCGTAGATACTTTATGTGCCAGTATGGGCGAAGGGTTATTAGTATATCACGCGGCAAAGCTGCGCCGTGAAGGCAAGAGTATAGAAGAAGTAGCCGCGTGGGTAAATGACAATAAGCTAAAGCTCTGCCACTGGTTCACTGTAGACGACCTTAATTTTTTAAAGCGCGGGGGGCGCGTATCGAGTGCCGCGGCGCTTGTAGGCACAATGCTCGGCATTAAGCCTGTGCTGCACGTGGATAACGAAGGGCATCTTATCCCTATGGAAAAGGTGCGCGGCCGCAAAGCAAGCCTTGATGCCTTGCTTAACCATATGGAAAAAACTATGCTCACGCAAGAGCAAGCCGTTTTTGTAAGCCACGGAGATTGCGCTGCGGATTGCGAATATCTGGTAAAAGAGCTTCGCTCTCGTTTTGGCATTAAATATATACATACTAATAATATCGGCCCTGTTATTGGCTCTCATTCAGGCCCCGGTACAGTGGCAGTGTTTTTCCTCGGTACGGAAAGATAAAAATTTTATTTTACACATTATAAAAAGAGCAGCCTTGCACGGCTGCTCTTTTGTTATTCCATTTCCAATAAGCTTTCTTTTACTTCTAATATACTGCGTGAGGACATTGATAATGTATGGATACCGTATCGCACATAATCGGCGGCCCTGTCAGGATCGGCTGCGCTCTCACCGCACACACATACAGGAATACCTGCTATTTGTGCCGATGCCACTGTCATACGCATAAGCTTGCGCACAGCGGCTGATGAAGTGGGAAAATATTTTTCCACGAGCGGATTTACTCTGTCTACCGCATGCGTATATTGCGCAAGGTCGTTTGTGCCAATAGAAAAAAACGCTGAATGTTCCGCAAGCTCCTGCGCCATTAATGCCGCCGCAGGTGTCTCTATCATTATGCCAAACGGCATATCAGCATTAAATACCACTCCTCGTGCGCGCAAGGAATCTTTAACCCCATCCACTATCTCAAGCGCAAGCGTTAAATCCTCATAGGTAGTTACCATTGGGAACATTACGCGCAAATCTCCCTTACAGCCTGCTCGCAGCAATGCCGCTATCTGAGCTGCAAAAATATCTTTACGTGCAAGTGAAAACCTAAGCCCTCGCAAGCCTAAAGCAGGATTTGGCTCTGATTGCATCGTAAGCCCCTCTACCTCTTTATCTGCGCCGATATCAAAAGTACGTATCGTAAGCGGTCTACCATCGGCGGCGGCAAGGCACGAAACATAGTACCAATATTGCTCCTCTTCACTAGGCACTCGCCCACTCATTAATATAAATTCGCTCCTCAACAGCCCTATGCCTTCAGCTCCTGCATCAATAGCTTCTTCTATATCCTCAGGCGATGCACAGTTCGCAAACAAATTTACTTTTACTCCGCCTTTAGTGATACAAGGCACTGTTTTCAGCTTGTCTAGTATTACACTGCGGCGCGCCGCTACGTGCAAGCTGTGCGAAAAACGTGCTTTTATCGCTTCGTCAGGCTCTAAATAAAATTCACCGTGTATGCCATCAAGCGCTCCTTGCATACCGTCACAATCTTGTAAAAGCTCTTCGCCTGCCATTACAATAGCCGGTATACCCATAGTACGCGCTATAATTGCCGCGTGTCCTTGTGCAGAGCCATTGCTTGTAACAAATCCAAGTATCATACCTCTATCCACCGATACAATATCGCTTGGAAATATTTCATCTGCCACCACAATGGCAGGGCTTTGCAATAATAGCTGTTCACGCGGACGTCCATCTAATATATCCACCACACGGCGGCAGGTATCCAGTATATCACTGGCGCGCTCACGCAAATAGCTGTCGTCGATACTGCGAATTTTGGCTACAAAAATATCTGCTGCACGCTCCACCGCGGCAGCTCCGCCTGCTCCTGCCGCTATGTAAGAGCTGATTTCATCGATAAGCCCAACGTCCTCGAGCAGCACATACTGAAAAGTCAGAATGTCTCTATCTGCGGCATCTGCTTTTTCGCAAAGCGCTTGCAGCTCATCTCTTGCCAATATAACGGCAGCTTCAAACAATGCTTGCTCACGGCGAGGATCAAGCACTACTCTATTAAGCCCTGTATAGCTACGGCTAAGATGCTTTACTACACCTAAAGTAAGACCGGGAGATGCAGGTGTACCTTTAATGTATACCATATTATCACCGCCTTGATATTTATATATCTTAGTATATCACAAAAATTTTATATTTTGTGAAATTTTAACTGTTTTGTTATAGAAAATTTACAATTTTTGATGTACACTGTATTACACTATACAATATAGCGCTTTTAGGAGGCAAATTAATGAATGAATTTAAAATACGGCAATATACTTTTGGCGAAGAAGTATTCAATGCCGTCACTCACGGAGTAGGCGCTTTGCTTGGAATAATAGGCACTACAAGCATAGTCACTTTGTCGATAAACGCACAAGACCGCTTTAAAACAATCGTTTTTCTCGTTTACGGATTAGCACTTATCACATTGTACACTATGAGTACAATGTATCATTCCATTCCATTTGAAAAGGCAAAAACAATATTGCGCACCTTTGACCATTCCACCATTTATCTGTTGATAGCAGGCACATACACTCCGCTTACTTTATTATTGCTGCGCGGCAGTGTAAAAGGCGAAATAATCTGCGCCGTTGTATGGATTGCCGCAATAGTAGGCATTATTCTCAATGTGATAAGCGTGGAAAAATTTAAAAGAGTTTCTATGTTTTTATA
>JAVWEG010000105.1:0-5244 GCA_036641735.1 Oscillospiraceae bacterium | reverse complement strand
CGTAAGTGCTATTTGCCCTGCACCATGTATAAGCACAGTGTCTCCTGCCTCTACTCCGCCGCGGTCGGCTACTTGGGCTGCCACTGTAAACGGCTCTATAACAGCCGCTTTTTCATAGGGCATATCTTTACTTACACTAAATACATTTGCCTCAGGCACACATATGTACTCGCTATATCCGCCGTCTGTGTGTACTCCGATAACTTTAAGATTAGAACACACATTGCTGCGCCCCTTTTGGCATACCCTGCAAGTACCGCACGGAACTACAGGGTTTACCGTAACGTGGTCGTTAAGCTTAATACGTTTACAATCAGCGCCTATTTTTACTATCTCCCCTGCGAACTCGTGGCCTATTACACGCGGATATGTGGCTACAGGGCTAGTCCCCTTGTATATTGATATATCACTGCCGCATATTCCTGCTGCACGCACACGAATAATTACACTTTGCGAGTCTTTAAGCTCGGGCATAGGTGCATCTACGCACTTTAGTATTTGAGGCTCTATTACCTGCATTGTTTTCATATCATTACTCTTTCTGTTATTTACTCGCCATATCTTTTACATCGTCTATTTTACCATTTGCAATATCGCATACCTGCTGCCACACAAGCTCATCTACATTTACACCGTCTGCCATACTTTTAGCGCGTGTGCTTATTGTGCGTTCGCCAGGGCAAGTAACGGGATTATTTTCGTTTTCAGGATGTGCGCTGTCCGCCGCCGCTACACGATGATTAAGCATTGCTTGTGTATCCTCTTTACTGCCAAACAAATACGGATCGTACGCTATAAAAATCTGGCAACAGCCTGTGCAGCTACCTTTGTTTTCTTCGTCCATATCAGCACCGCATTTGCCTCCTGCCATAAGCGCTGCTGCCATATCAAGAGCAATAGCCATACCGCTGCCTTTCCAATATCCTGTAGGTAAAATACGCTTGCTCTCTTCTATAGCACCGGGATCTGTAGTGAGATTGCCGTCTTTATCAAAGCCGCCTGCAAACGGCAATTGCTTACCTGCTAAGCGGTATACTCCGAGCTTTCCATAGGCATATTGGCTCATTGCCATATCAAGCACTATTGCGCCGTCCTCGCGAGGTATTGCTATGCAAAACGGATTATTGCCAACGCTCGGCACATCGCTGCCCCACATCGGCATACAGCTCTCGGTATTTATCCAGCTCATACCCATAAATCCTGCATTTGCCATACGCCACGCATAAGTGCCACCACGCATCCAGTGAGTAGTGTTTTTCAGCGCCACACAGCCTATACCGTGTGTTTTAGCAAGCTCTATAGCGCGATCTGCGCAAAAAATAGCATTGGTAATGCCTATTCCAAGCTCGCCGTCATAATTTTCCACAGCTCCCTTGCCGCCCACAAGCTTAGGCTTGCCATTTATATTCACAAGCCCATTTTGTACGTATTCCACAAAACGCGGCACTCTGTTAAGCCCGTGGCTCTCCACTCCGTCCGCACTGGATTCCGCGTGCGTTTGAGCGCATATTTCTGCCGATGCCTCACTCATACCAATGTTTAAAAATGCTTTTTTAACTGTGCTTTTTACTGTATTGAACGGTACTTTAATGCTCATTTTTTATTCCTTTCATATGCAGATGAATAATACTTTTTTCATAATCGTAAACTGATATATCAGTTTACGATTATGATATCACAAAAACGCGTAAGATACAAGAGCAAAGGCTACAAATTTAATATATTAGCTTTGTATGTTTTCACCAAGTTGTTAATAATTTAGCAGAATTTCAAGAATAAATCACTTAAATGTTATGCTTGCTTTTTATTTGCTTTACTGATATATTAATATATAGCAATGCTAGATTGGAGTGTTCACAGATGAATCTTACATATTTTGTACCTAATCAAAATGAAAACAGCCGTGCTTTTGCCTACAGGCTGCTGCGTAATAATATAATGACACTGAAGCTTGTGCCGGGTACTGTGATAAAAGAAGGCGAATTAAGCCGACAATTAAATATGAGCCGCACACCCATACACGAGGCTATCACCGCGCTAAAGGACGAGTGGCTTGTGGAGGTAGTACCGCAAAGCGGCACTAAAGTTACCTTAATAGATAAATCCTTGCTTAAAGAAGGCTACAATGCGCGCTTGCTTTTTGAAAGCAGCTTGCTTAGTGACTGTGCAGGCAAGCTTGGGCGCACACAAGCAAGTGCTTTGCAGGACTGCCTGTCAAGGCAAGAAGCGGCAAGTGAAAAATTAGCTACACAGCCTGATATTTTTATACAATTAGATGATGAAATGCACCGTATGATGTATGCTTTTAGTGGGCGCGCGCGCACTTGGCAAGCTATTCGCGGTCTTGTATCTCATTACGACAGAGCGCGATATCTTGATGCGATGTCAGGCAAAACCGACACCGAAAAAGTATTGCGCGAGCATAGAGAATTTTACAATTATATGCTAATGGGTATGTCTGACGGCACAGATGCAATGCAAAAAATGCGTGAGCATCTCACATCGTTTAGGGGCGATTATTGGGATAATCTCGGCGAATATAGCCAGTATTTTACATTGTAAAATAAACACTTTATCAATAACAAAGAGGCTGCACAAAAAGGTACAGTCCTATAGGGACAAATTAAGAAAAGCGAACTGAATACGGAAAAATCCACGCAACACACCAAACTGTTGCGTGGATTTTTTATCTTATAACTACATTAACTTATTGATTTTCTCAAACAGCAACTCAAAATTTCTCAACGTTTCTTCACTAATAGTAGGTTCTACTTTAGTCTGTAGTAGAAACCGAGCAGGGGCATAATGGTTAAAATCTTTTTTCTCATTTAATAATTTCAATTGACTCATAATGGGTTTATTGTTATCAATTTCATCCACGTGTATATCTTTTTCAAATGCAGAATTATATAGCTGTAAATATTCTTCTTTGCTAAACATATCCTCAATGTCTGCAAATGACAAATTTAAAATTTCATGATAAAAAAGTATTTTTTTATCTTTAATAATATTTTGCACGATCATCTTATCCAATCTTGCCTTTGCGGATTGATCAGTGAAGGTGTCAAGTAGACATACAATGTTTAATTCATTACCTCTTAGCAGAGAAATAAATGTAGCTATTTTGTCTGCTCCACCAACTGGTACAATCGTTATATTGCTTTTTAGTCCAACTCTCCCCTTAGAAGTAAGTAATTCAGAAAAATAATTTAAAAAGGCTAAGTCAGATATTCCTTCTACAAGTAAATTCTTTTCTGAAATATAAAGGTTTTGGGCGATAGTATAACCCAATGCAGCCTGTAACGGAAATAATGTAGTAGAATCTTTTTCTTCAAGGGCATCAGAAACGATGCTACCAATATTTTTATCTTGTGTATCATAGACGGTTCTTATTTCGTCGAGTTTTAAAGAATCAATCATGAACGGTGAGTGTGTTGTATATAGGACTTGATAATTGGGAGTAAGTTCTTCATCGATAAAACGCAACAAATCTCCTTGAGCAGCAGCATGTAAACTCAAGCCCGGTTCATCCAATAATAGTATGTATTTTTCGTTTTTATTACCTTGTATTTTGCTAAACCAAACAAGAAAAGAAAAGAACCATACAAATCCTTTGCTCCTATTACGGAGCGGTAGTGTAACTCTATGTTTACTATTATAAACACGAATATTCAAAAATCTGCCTAAGCTCGTATGTTCAACTTCAAATCGAATTTCTAAATTCTCATTGGTTGTCCAATAATTAAATAGATCATCTGTAATAAAATTTGATGTAGATTCTAATTGGGCTTTAAAAGCTTCAAAATTGTTTTCATCTTGCAATTCTTCTATCTTTAATCCGCTAAGCTCAAATAATGCTTTTGCAGTGCTATATTCTTCGCTCGTTAATGAGCCATCAGAATTGCCATTTGCAAAATTACTAATACTAAATCTGCATGGCATAGTATAGTATTCACTGAAATACCAAAACTTTGGAATGTTAGGCTGTATAAAGTTAAAGTAGACATACTTATCAAGTGGATTAGCCCAAGTATCGGAAACGGTTTGATTTTTACTTTGAATTTTGTCCAGAAGCACTTTAACCTCTGCAAGACTCTCTGATATAGCAACAATTTTTACTAACTCATCGAAGTCTTTGCATTTTTCAAGAGTGCCAGTTTCATCTTGCTCTATGTCGTATTCTTGGCAGATGAACTCTAAGAATTTTTTAAACTCTGTATCCACGCCACTGAGAGTCGCAGTATTATCATATTTAGTTATTTTTGAAAAAGAACTGGATTTCAATATTCCTTTTCCAAGGCTTGTCTCGATTACCTCCACATCTTCATCTGATAAAATGTACTCGCACGTGACTGCCTTTGGATTCTCATTAGATACTTTAGATAGCGAGCCACGAGGATAATCTAATGTTTTATCGAACAGAAATTCTTCGTTTTTAGATTCAAAATAATTGGTTTTAGCCATTGCCTCTAAAAGTGCACTTTTTCCTGATTCGTTTTTTCCAACAATACGAGTTACTGCTGCCTCAACCTCCAGAGTTTGTTCTGTAATGAAACTCTTATACTTATGGATAGTTACTTTTGATAATTTCATGATTTTCCCCTTTATTAAGATAAAGTGTTTTTTATTGCATTCGCTACAACATAAGCCAAATCAACTGGCACGGCATTACCAATCATCTTATACCCTGTATCAACATCGGTATAAACGAAATCAAAATAATCAGGGAACCCCTGTAATCTTGCACACTCACGAACAGTAAGTCTACGATATAAGTCCTCCTTACCCTCAACAAATGCTCGCTTGTTTTTTTCAACAAAAAGCATTTCGGGTGCCTGTGGATGTAACTGACACTGACGTCCACTTGCTTGAACGGTAAATCCCGGCTTGTCCCAAGGGCGAACTCTGTTTCTGCTCATAAAAATTGTAGAATAGGCACCAATAAAGTATTCATGATTAAGAATATCTAATTTCCCATTAGTTCTATTCCTTGGCAAAGCAGGAATTGCAGTATCCACCAAGTCGCCAATAGCATCTTTCATCGTTTTCTTTTGCTCTGGTTTGGGTGTAGTTGGTTCTGGGAATTTAAATTTAATATTTAAATCCTTTCTAAATCCAATATAAAATACTCGTTTTCTATCCTGTGGTATGCCATAATCAGCAGCGTTCACTAAGTTGATAGTAACATCATATCCACATTCTTTAAAGCAAGAAATAATATTTCCCACTGCTTGAGAATGGCGG
>JAVWEG010000104.1:0-5318 GCA_036641735.1 Oscillospiraceae bacterium | reverse complement strand
GAAAGCGTTCCAGTGAATCTGCAAGCACCTTGCGCGGACAGGCAAGATTTATGCGCTCAAATCCATCTCCGACAGCACCAAACAAATAGCCATCATCAAAATAGAGCGCTGCTTCTTTTGCTAAAAGCTCCGACAGTTCGTGTCCGGGTATTCCAAAGCAGCTACAGTCAAACCAGCACAGATATGTACCCTCAAGCTCTGCAACCCACACCTTTGGAAAATGCTCTTTCATAAAGGCTTTAAAATAAAGATAGTTATCATAAATATGTGCATTGAGCGCATCCAGCCAAGAAGCGCATTTAGTGTAGCCTACCTCAAGAGCGCGTATGCCAAATATGCTGTACGTATAGCAGCCCGATACATTCACTTCGTTGTCCAGTGCCTGATACAATTCTTTATTCGACACTAACGCATTTGCAACACACAGCCCTGCTAGAGAAAAAGTTTTGCTTGCGGCGGTACATACAATGCTGCGATCGGCATATTTTTCTCCCAATGTGGCATAGACGGTGTGCTTATGCCCTGGCATAATAAGGTCAAAATGAATTTCGTCGCTTACTACCAAAACATTGTGCTTTAGGCAGATATCGCCCATACGCTGTAGTTCTTCACGCGTCCAAACACGGCCCACAGGGTTGTGCGGATTGCATAAAAGAAAAATTTTGGATTGCTTGGCTTTTTCTTCAAAATCCTCAAAATCAATTACATAACGTCCGTTTTCAAGCTTCAACGGATTTTCCATAAGCTTACGATTATTCAAGGTAACTGCACGATAGAACGGATAATATACAGGGGTTTGAATTAATACGCCTTCTCCCGGCTGGCTGAATGCACGCACAGAAGCGTAAAGCCCCTGAACCACACCGTTTAATTGAATAATCCAAGAGGGATCTATCTCCCAATTGTGGCGCGTACTCATCCAATGCTTTACTGCATTGCCGTACCGCTCACCCCACCAAGTATATCCCCACATACCAAATTCTGCCGTCTGTTTTAATTCCTCTATAATTTCAGGCGGAGAGAGCAGCTCCATATCCGCCACAGACAGTGGAACGGCGCATTGATCTGCAGACGGTCCCATTGCATCCCATTTTGCAGATTCCATATTAAATCTGCTTTTCGTTGTTTCAAAATCATACATCATTTGTTTTAATCTCCTTAATTATTTTTAAATTTCATAAGTTTATATAATCACTATATAGAAGCAGGATTTTCCTGTTGAATTGTTTTTTGTTTTGCCTGATGCTTTTTAACAACACGCTCTGCAAGAATTGATAAAAGCAAACCGACAACGGAGCATATAATACAGAACATAAAAATCTTTCCATAGGCAGTGGGAAGGTCGTATTTGTCTACAAACCCACCATACACTGTGTTGATAAAGGTATCGGGTAAAAATCCAATTAACGAAGCAACGCCAATTACACTACCCACCATATTTTTCGGAGTACCCGATTCATCGATAATTGCCCAATAAACAGCACGGTTAGCAGAATAACAGAATGTAAATAAAATCATAATTATCATTAAGAACCATAGCATCGCTGAGGTGGCAGGTGTAAAGCGGAGCGCCATATTTAAAATAACCAATGCCGCACAGGCGATAATCATAACAAAGCTAGAGCGTCCCATTTTTTTCGAAACTACACCTGCAACAGGAGCTGCAATGATAGCCGTTGCATTGGCGCGTAGCATAGCGAAAGTTGATGCTGCAACAGCAGTAAGCCCACAGGCACCTTGCAGATATGGTGCGAAGTATGATGCACTGGCGGCCATCACAGAGCAAGTGAAAATCAAGCCTGCAAGCGCCCACGTAATTGGTAGTGTAAAGCTTTTTCCCATTGCCTTGAGGCTATCGATCAAATTGGAATTTGTAGCTGTTGTATTATCTGTTTTTGGCAATAGAAATGCAAGTGCAATGCCAACAAAAATCATTACCACAGATACAGACATAACAACAAAGGTAATACCTGCAATGTCGCCTGCCTTAGCACTGAAATAAGCAAATCCTGCTAAGAATACTGCGCTTATTCCCAGCCCAAACAATCCGCGTCCGCCTTCCAAAAAGCCAAACATTTGCCCTTGCTCATCGGCGGCGGCAAGCATATTTACGCATTTTACAGAAGACGACCAAAATGTAAGCACAGTCGTAATTCCAAGCAAAACGTGAATAAGCACAAGTATTTGATAAGATGGCCAAGTACCCATCCAAATTCCGAGCGCTCCTGTAGCGATCATAGAAAAAACCAATAATTTTTTTGCATCGAATTTATCGGCGATAATTCCGCCCGGGAGATAGCAGATAAGATTCATAATCCCATAAATTGAAATCAGATTACCAAATTTGGTGGCATTGTTTTCAAGGCCCATTGCCTGTTGAAGAGGGGTAAAATAAGTATAGCGCAGATAGGGAATTACATAGATAGTACACAAGGCAATAATCATCAAGATTAATGCTAAGTATTTTTTCGATTTGCCGGATTTTTTTTGCAGTTTTGACATTTTAATTCCTCCGTTTTTAATTGTTTTTTGAATTTATCGAAAACACTTGCAGAATGTAAGTTTATTGGATTTCCCACCTTCTTATTTTCAAAAATTTACCGTTGACTCTATATTTAAAGTCCCGTCCATCCTATGGATGTCAGCACAAAAAGCAGTGCCGACAATCCAACCGCGCAAATTACCACAAATGGAACTACAAACTTCAGCCATTTCCCAAAAGGAACCTTCGCCATCATAAGAGCGCCTACCAAAACGCCAAAGGTTGGAATACATAGATTGGTAAGCCCGTCTCCATATATAAACGCAGATACCACTACCTGCGGAGTGATGCCCAACACTTCACCTACAGGCAACATCAATGGAATAACCACCGCGGCCTGTCCCGAGCAAGAGGGAATAAAAAGATTGATAAAAGCATTGCTTAAAAAAAGTAAAATCGCTGCAATACCTGCACCGCAGTAACTAAGCGGCTGAGTAATTACATAAATAACTGTATGAAGGATAGAACCGGAATCGAGTACCAAGCTGATTGTACGTGCCATTCCCACAATTATTGCGATACCCGACATCGACATTACACCTTTAGAAAATCCGTCGGCGATATCACTCAGGCTTTTACCGTAGAGCAATCCTGTGGCGATTACCACCAATATAAGCACACCTACCAGCTCTGCATAGCCAAGATTAAATATTGGTAAGGCAATCGCAAGCCCTGCAAACGAGCCAATTAATAGCACAAGAGTAATAACAGCACGCTTATCCAGCTTTACCTCCTGCTGCGGTGCATCTTCGTCGAAGCATTCTTGAAGCCAATCGGTATTGCCCATAAGCGAATGTTCGGGGTTGCTTATTACGCGTTTGCAATAGCGCGTTATATAAAAACAAGTGAATGTAATTATGGCAATCAGCACACAAATACGAACCACAAAGCCCGAGAACGGCGGCACACCTGCCATTGCCTGAGTAGACATAATGAAAGGGCCGCTGAAAAAGCCTACAAAGCTCGACATAAAAAACACAGCAACAGCAGCAATAGGATCCAGCCTCAGCCTTCGTGCAAAAATAATCCCCACAGGAATAAATGCAATAAAAGCATCACTACCTCCAAAAGATGCAAGCAGAGCCATCAAAACAATGCAGCAAGGAACAAGCAAAAGAACATTCTTTTTATGCAAACGATAAATGGCATAGCTTATTAATTGCTCCACAGCCCCCGTCGCCAAAACCGCAGTAATACAGCCGCCCATAAGCATAATCACAAAAATGATATAGCCGCTTGCATTCATACCTTCAAATATCATACTAATTGCTTGCCACGGAGAAACCGGTGTTTGCTCCACGCTGTGGTACGTGCCGGCAATAACGCGTCCATTCTCTCCAATGTTAAACTGCCCCGCAGGCACAATATAAGTAAGCAGACTGGCAACAAGAATCAGCGCAAAAATCAGCACCAATAGATTTGGCGCACGTAATGCAGGCTTTTTTCCCTTTTTTTCTTCCTTCATACTCGTCCCTCCACACGCAAATATCATTTTGTCTCCAAACAAAATAAATAATACAAAAACAGCTATATAACCTGTAATTCGCTTATATTGCGCGAAAAATGCAAAATTGACATATTATTTGGAGACAAAACTATCTTAGTTGAATTATATAATCTTTTTGACGAATGTCAATACAATTTTGAACGATTTGTAGAATTTGTATAAATAATTTGTAAAAATTTAGATGTATATATAAATGACAAAATAAAGCAAAGATGCAATGTATAATCTACCCACAAAATATTCACACCAAGCACCGAAATAACTACGAATATGAATAACACTTCGGTGTTACTTGAAAACGACAAATTTGCAACGGGCAAAAGCACGGAAGCAGTGTTGCAAAACGATGAAACCGATGATATACTTTAAGAAAATATAGCACAAGCAAGAGATAAAAATGGAAGGTTTGCCAAAAAAACAATAGTGGGATAGCTGTATCACTTGCTGAATATACAAAGCTTTGCGGTACTTTCAATACGAACTTTTCTAACGAATTGCCAAGTGATGGCTATAAAACTATTTTTGATAGTAACAGCAGTTATAGTACTAAATCTGATGAATTTGGCGGAATAATTATCGGAAATAAATATAAAATCAAAAATAATTAGAAACGAGATAATTTTATGAAAAAGCACACTGATACGGAATTTCAAAAACTTGTAAGAGAACGATATAGTCTAAGCGAAAATCCAAGTTATGAAGAACAAGGGGATTTTTTATGCCTTTTAAATGCTCCCGAGCAATATGAAAACGAAGACGAGATGCTTAAATACGCATTATCTCACCCTCGCATTACAGCAAGAGAGCTTAGTGCCTATTGGGATGAAATCACTCCTGACGGCTTACCACCCTGCGCAGTTGACTGGGAAGATGACGATGACGACGAATAAAATAAAAGCCTTGCCACGTGATTTGCGTGACAAGGCTTTTGGCTGAGTGAGACGATAATAGTAGATATGGGCATATTAGGACAAATACTAAACTGTAACAAACGGATTATTTATAAGTTTTTTGTAGCTTTCGTTAATAATTTCAGACAGCCGCATTGAAACAAGGTGTTTCTTTTATCGGTTAACGCTTCGTTTTCCTCTATCCAAACGAGAAATACCAGATTTGGCTTGTCTGAAAACAAAGTTAACATCTGCCTTACTGAATAGGTTTCATCTAAATCCAATCTCAAAATATCGATAATTCTATTATCGAGAACGCGATTATAAGTTTCTTTATCGAAATATCCATTTACACAAGATAAAGCATCTGTACATTTTT
>JAVWEG010000103.1:0-5365 GCA_036641735.1 Oscillospiraceae bacterium | reverse complement strand
GTTCGATGCCACACAGACTATCTGTATGGATATGGGCGATGGCACTACACTTGTAAAGGCAGTGTCGTGGTACGACAACGAAAATTCCTATACAAGCCAGATGGTACGTACTATCAAGTATTTCGCAGAACTGTAATATTAAAAATAAAATGGCTTTTGGGTATTTACTCAAAAGCCATTTTGTATTTATTGACAAATGCACAGCGGAATGTTATAGTAATCCCATCTTAATATACTCAATATTTAATAGGGGAAAATTATGTTAGAAATTAAAAATTTAACCAAGATATATGCCGGAGGAAAAAAGGCGGTAGATAATTTATCTTTAAACGTTTCGTCGGGAGAAATTTATGGATTTATCGGGCATAACGGCGCAGGGAAAACCACTACCTTGCGTGCAGTAGCAGGCATCTTGGATTTTGATGACGGAGAAATACTTATAGACGGACATTCTATTAAAACACAGGCGGTAGCGGCAAAGAGCGTTACTGCGTTTTTACCTGATAATCCCGATTTGTACGAATTTATGAGCGGTATTTCGTATCTTAATTTCATATCGGATATTTACAATATAAGCAAAGCGGAGCGCGAGGAGCGCATAAAAAAATATGCGGATATTTTTGCGCTTACAGGCGCTCTTGGCAGCGCTATTGGCGGCTACAGCCACGGAATGAAGCAAAAGCTTGCACTTATTTCAGCGTTTATCCGCAAACCGCGTTTGCTTATATTAGATGAACCATTTGTGGGGCTGGATCCTACTGCTGCATTTGAGATGAAAAAGCTGTTGCGTGAGCTGTGCAACGACGGCGGAGCTGTGTTTTTTTCCACTCACGTACTGGAGGTGGCAGAAAAGCTTTGCGACCGCATAGCTATTATTAAGGACGGTAAGCTTGTAGAAAGCGGCACTACGGCTGATATAGTTGGCAAATCTGACCTTGAGAGCGTGTTTTTGGAATTGGCGCAGGAGGGTGAGCATAATGCGTAAGTACTTGGCATTAATAGGCGTAAATTTCCGCGTACTTTTATCCAATTTTACAAGCAGCAGTACAAAAAATAAAAATAAAAAAGCGGCATCGGGCATAGGCGCAATATTGCTTATGATAGGCTTGTCGTCTTATTTGTCGATAATATATTCCGTGCTGCTCGGTGAACAGCTTGCAGCTATGGATATGATAAATTTGTTGCCTGTTCTAATGGCATTTGCAAGTGCTTTGATGAGTGTGATGTTTACCGCACTTGCTGCGAGCGGAATGGTTTTCGGCAGTAAAGATATGGATTTAATGCTCTCTTTACCGCTGTCGGCATTCAGTGTAATGCTCTCCAAAATAATGGCGCTTTATATTGAAAATTTTGTATTTTGCATATTTATGATGCTGCCATCGGGTGTAGTGTATTTAATGCAAGGCGGTGCAGGCGGCATAATGTTTATAGTGCGTTTGATATTTTGCACTATATTTTTGCCGATTTTACCCACGATTGCAAGCCTGATTATCGGCTTTGCCATAGCGTGGATTGGCGGACGTGCAAAGCATAAAAAAATTCTTACTTCAGTAGCCTACCTTGTATTTTTTTGCGTGATAATGTATTTTGCAATGGGAATGAACAGCTTTATGGGTAAGCTATTGCAAAACGGTGCAGCAATAGACAAGGCATTTTCCACTTGGCTGTATCCTATCGGGCTAATGCGCGATGCTATGTTTGGCAATTACTTTGCTATGGTAGCATTTGTAGCAATACTTGTACTGCCTTTTTTGGCTATTGTGTATTTATTCAGCACAAAATACAAAAAAATGCTAACGGTATTGTCGTCACATTATACTCGCAACGATTATAAAATGGGCAGCCTTAAATCTAGCGGACAGTTTAAAGCCTTGCTTAAAAAAGAATTTGGCAGATTTTTCGGTACACCGATGTATATATTCAACACAGGTATTGGTGCAATAATGTCTGTGGGGGCAGGGGTGGCGGCTATAATATTTAAAAAAGAGATTGATATTATGATGGCGGAATTTGGCGGTAATATGATGCCTATTTTGGTGTTGTTTATTGCATTTATCGTATCTACTCTTTGCCCTGCCGGTGTTTCGGTAAGCTTAGAGGGTAAAACCTTGTGGATATTAAAGGAAGCGCCTATCAATCCACGCAGCTTTTTTCTTGCCAAAGCGGGAGTAAATGCAGTGCTTATATGGGGGACGGGGATTATAACTACACCTATGCTATGGTACGCGTTTGGATTAAATATGGCGCAAGGCTTAATATTGTTTGCACTGTTTTTCACATCGGGTGTGCTTGTGCCACTGTTAGGGCTTGGCACGAATATGCTGTTTCCCAAAATGGACGGTGTAAATGATGTTGTGATAATAAAGCAATCCTTGTCGGCTCTAATCAGTATATTTGCACCTATGGTAGTGACAGGTGTCGGCGCGCTTATGTATGTAAATATAGGAGATAATATCGGAGATTTGGCTTTTTTCACTTGTGCGTGTATAATTTTACTCGCGCTAAGCGCCTTAATTTACAAATTGCTCATTACAAAAGGCAGCGAAAAGCTATTGCGATTATAAATATAAAAACGAGCTTTCAACTAATCGTTGAAGGCTCGTTTGTTATTTTAGTATATCATCAATTCTTCAAATTCGCTTATCGGCATCGGTTTTGAATAAAAATAACCTTGTGCGGCAAGACAGCCTGCGCTTTTAAGAAAATCGGCTTGTCCTTTTGTTTCCACACCCTCTGCCACTACTTGCATATTAAGCTCGTTTGCCATAGAGATAGTGTGCCGTACTACAGCCTGAGCTTTTTCGTCATCGGCAGTGGCAGATAAAAACTCACGGTCAAGCTTTAGTATTTCGGCGGTGGAATTACGTAACATATTTAGGCTCGAATATCCCGAGCCAAAGTCATCTATAGAGAAATTAAGCCCCTTTTTCTGCAAGCCTTCAAGAGTGCTGTACAGCTCATCTTGATTATCCACAAAGGTGCTTTCCGTAAGCTCCAGCTCTATAAGATAGCCCGGAATATCGTACTTTTGCATAAGCTGAGTAACACGCTCTACAAAATCAGGACTGTAAATATGCTTGCGAGATACATTTACAGATACAGGCACAGGACATTTGCCGTCATTTAGCCATTTGCGTATGCAGATAAACACGGTTTCCCACACAAATTCATCTAGCTTTACTATAAAGCCGTTTCGCTCAAAAAGCGGCACAAATTCCACAGGAGCAAGCAATCCGTTGCGCGGATGCTGCCAGCGCACCAATGCTTCGGCGCCAATGGGCTTGCCAGATACAAGGCTGTGCTTTGGCTGTAAATATACTATAAATTCACCGTTCGCAAGAGCATTTTCCATTTCGTTTTCGGTGTTGCGTTCCGATAGCTCCTTTGCGCGCAGTGCATTGTCGTAATATGCGTAATTACTGAGTAAGCTACCCTTTATTTGGGATAGCGCAAGCCCTGCACGGTCACACAGCACATTTACGGGAACATTAATATTATCTACAAGGCATATTCCGAAATATGTGTGTATTACACATCCCGGGCCAAGACGTGTAACGTTGGCGGACACGGTTTGTATTATGTCTACAAGCTCTGCTTTTTCATCATACGATATGCACATAGCAAAAATATCGTTTCCCACACGTCCGCATACTCCGTGCGATGATTTGCTGTCAAGCTCTGCTGCTACACGGCACAGCACCTTGTCGCCTTCGTCCATACCATATAGCTCGTTAATAAATTTAAATCGGCTTATGTCACAGCGCAGCAAAGCATATTTTAAGCTGCTGTTTTTGTGCATCATTTGGTGCGCCTTTGCGTAAAATGATTGAGCGTTATAAATGCCCGTTAAGGTATCATAAAGCGCGCGATATTCAAGTATTTGCCTTGAACACACCGCCTCATCCTCGTCGTTTAATATGCCGAGCATTTTTATTAATGTATTATTGCTGAACAGCAGATAAAAGCCAATTTGGCACCACAGATAGCAGCCTGACTTTGCCTTTAAGCGTATATGTATAGTGCCGATTTTATTGTTAGTACCATCGTAAGTATATGCGTTTCGCAAAATATGACGGTCTTCGGGGTGTACTACTTCGTCACTTAACCATATATTGATAATGTCGCGGTCGTTATAATTGCCTGCAAACAGACGCGGCAGGCTTGTAGACGTATAACATTTTTGGTTATAAGGCGACCACTCAAACATTATAGTGCCGGTATGTTCTGCCAGCGCCCTGTAACGTTCGCTTACACTATCATTTTCGACAAGCTCTGTTAATACAGACTGCGCTTCGCAGACATTGCTGTCCATATAATTTCCCCATTCTTTTTTAAAAGTAACACTTACTATAATACATTGAAAGTAAAAAATCAAATATATTTTGAAGATACGACAAAATTTACATTAAAACAACAAATATTGAAACGCATAATTGCCTGTGAATTATGCGTTATCTTCCGCT
Source organism: Oscillospiraceae bacterium (assembly GCA_036641735.1). Lineage (GTDB taxonomy): Bacteria > Bacillota > Clostridia > Oscillospirales > Ruminococcaceae > JAGPHI01. Next base: position 902 of record JAVWEG010000103.1, on the reverse strand, counting down.
GTTTTTTTGTTTGTACATAGCTTTGTCTGCTTTATGTATTAATTCGTCAAGGGTAGTGCCGTCTTGCGGAAATCTTGATGCACCTGCCGCCACTCCGAGAAATGGCTGACCTGATAGATATACGGGCCATTTGTAATTTACAAGCCTCACTATAAATTCTTGCCTTGCTCCACCGCGCAAAAGACATACAAATTCATCTCCTGCCATTCTGTATGCTTTGCCGATACCGTTGCTCAATGTGCTGATAGAGCTTGCAAATCCGCACAGATATTGGTTGCCTGCAATATGGCCGTATGTATCATTTATGCTTTTAAAATGGTCAAGGTCAAGAAAAACAAGGTCAAACGGAATTTTTTCAGACAAAAACATCTGCCCGTCCATAAAAAAAGCAGCGCGGTTGGGCAGATTAGTAAGAGAATCAATATATGCTATGTGTTTAAGCTTGTCTACTCGCAAACGTGACGAGAGCGATATGTGCAGCAAGCTGTAGCTGAGATATGCAAGCGCGCCTGAACATATCAGCCCTATAATTGCAATTAAAGGTGGTACCTCAAGAAAAGCATAATTTAAAACAATAAAAGTGATAAGCCATAATGCGCTCGTGACACGCAGCTTGTTATTTACATTTTTTGGCAAAATATCAAGCGTTTCCAAAAAAATGTTATTGATATAATGTGCGCACCACGATGCTAATAACGCGTGCAAAATGCTTTGCGTTACAAGTACAAGTATGCCGAAATATTCGCTTGGGAACATTCTCGATACCTGTACGCTGAACGCAAACACAAAAAATGTATAGGCGCACGCAGTGCAAGCTACTTCAAAAATGCGCGAAAATAAATCTTTATATTCAATACGCAGCGGAATAAAAAACAATATTCCCGAGAGTACAAATAATCCGT
>JAVWEG010000102.1:0-5402 GCA_036641735.1 Oscillospiraceae bacterium | reverse complement strand
TGTTACATTCATTCGCCGACTATTAAGCTCCTGTATGTCGGGTGCATAACATTCAATATATACATTCAAATAGAACATTTTATCTTTGTTTCGAGAAAACTCTCGGTAAAACTCTGTCATTTTACCGTGTTCTTCACTTGCATCTATTTGTTCTACACCTTTACGATGTACAGTATTGCCTAATGTATTATCAAGCTGTTTGTTTATCAAATGCACGGCAGTGCCTTTGTTCATTTCAGAAATATGCAGCGTCATTGTAGTATCCTTTATTTGTGCTGCCGCTCGTAAAAAGCAAAGCGTTTCAAATGACATAGGCAGGTTTTTTATCATTAGAGTTTGCCGTAAAAAATCGCTCTGCTCAATATGCATAGGCTTTACTGTCAAATTTGACGGTAGAATACGTTTGATAAGCTCCGTCATACGAAACTCTTGTCGATTTTGCTTTTTTTGCCGCTTTTTTGGTTTTGTTTCATATTCTACAGATATATCGTTTTCTATATCCTCAAGGTTAAAAGTGTTATCACAAAAATCACGTAAAAGAAAGCCACGAAGTAAAACTATAATATCTGACTTGTTAAGCTTTGTAACATTTAGCTCACTTTCCTTTACAATCCTTTCAAATCTTTCAATCTCCACTTGATTTTTTGTTGTTATTAAAAAATAAAAGCCGCGCTGCGTGCCAACAGAACCACTGCTGCCACGTGATATATCTTTTATTATGTCTGCTGTAATGTATTCATATTTTGGTGGTAGGCTAGAATAGAATTTTTTGTTGTTTTCTAAATTTTCGTTACAGTCCATACAACAAATAGTTAGCGGTGTATTTTGCAAATTATCAATAAGCATATTGAATTTGTCTATGTATGCCTTTATTTCATTTTGTGGCAATATTGAAATGTTTGGTGGAAAATAACGATATGCACTGATGTCTCCCTTGATTGTTTTTACGTATGTATCACAAATATCAAATTGCAGCAATTCAGTTATTTTCATTTTCAAAAACCTCCTTTAAAGTGTATTGCTTTTCATTGAATATATATATTAAGCTGTGATACATTTTACTTCCTATAGTGCGGCTATCAATATTAAAAGCGAGCGTACCATAAACCAATATGGGAGTTAATAGTAAAACACTTGTGGAAAACGATAATGGAATTAAAAACATACACATAAATGATAATACAATGATGTCTCGCAGAGAAAATTGACTAATCATAGTTTTGCGCTCAAGGCGAACGGGAATATAGTACGTAGATTGCATATTTATCTCCTTTTTATTGAAAAAAACATTTTGTTTAACTGAAAATTAACGAAAAAATAGGCTGTTTTTGAACGTGTCAAAAAAACATATAAGCAATTCAAGCCTATTTTTTCGCTTCGTATTATAACATTTTCATTCCTACTATAGCTTGATAGCCCATTGTGCCGGCGGTACTAAGAGCGTGCTTTGTGCCGGTGGAAAATCCGAAATGCTGTAAAACCTTTTCAGTACTGAAAGTTGCTATCATAAGTATTGCTCCCATTACAAATTTACTTTGAAGTAAATACATCATTGATAAATAGAATGAAATGTACTGTAAAGCATAGGAAAGTGCGATTGAAACCGTCAAAGAAAGCCATTCGCCTAGCTTTTGCGTATCACCACGAACAATATATGGAATATACGCAAAAGCAGCAAGAATATTCACAAAAAGACTTGCGGTTCGGCTTAGGCACATAAAGAAAAATAAGGCAACACAAATTGACATAATGAGTAATGCTAAAATAGTTCCATTGTTTAGCGCACTAACATATGTCGTTATTTCCTCTGATGTAATCGTCATTTTAAATGACGAGACAAATTCCGAAGATATTAACATAATAGATACACCTATCCACCGTGCGCTAAGTGCAAATACAAAGCCCTTTATAAAAGATAGAAACACGGTTTTTAAGTCGACGCTTTGTATTTGCTCTGCCATACTTCCTATTAAAAAGACAATGGAAATAACAAGGACAATCGTACATATTATCGTAGATAAATTTAAAATTGTTGAAATAAATGGGTCGAACCAAAAATCATTGCCTATGTTATTTATCCAGCCTATTACTGTTTGAAATGATGACATAAGATAATTGCTTATTGATGCGAATATTTGTTTAGACCAATTGTTTAATATGTTGTCTGCAAGATTGCCTATTGTATCACCCATATTATCTACCTAACGCTATAGATGACCAAATCGAAAATGTCGACAATACGATGATACATACAATAAGTATTGCTATTTTGGATATATTGCTTTCTATATTTTCTTTCATTTGTGACACACTTGCACCTGTACGAAATATCGTAAATACAAGAACCGCTGCACAACAAACTACTAAAATAGGACAGATATATTGACTTATTACCAAAATTATAAAATCCGGAATATGACCGATTGCGGCTTGTATGCCATTTAACATATTTGTTTCTGCTGATATCATTTTTGTTACCTCTTCATTATTTGTAAAGTCTGATTACTTTTTTCAAGACTTAATTCATTTTGTTTACTTTGTGAAAAAGTAGAGCTTAACTTTTTCAAGTCCTCGTTCCAATCCTTGTTATGTGGCGGTTTATCTATTACTTGCCCTTTATATCCAAGCTCGTGCAACAGCTCTTTGGCATTGCTTCTGGCAATATATCCTGCATCATCATTGTCATAGCACAAATATATCCGATTAATTCCCGGCTGATGCGGTAAATGATATTTTAGTGCATTCATAGCTACTCCACCTTGAGCAAGATAACTGTATTTGTTAAAATCTACTTTGTGCAAATCAAATAAAGTCATTAAGCTCATTGCATCTATTGGAGCTTCACAAAGAAAAAGTGACGATGCGTGATTGTCAATGAACAGTCCTACTGCCTTTTGACTTCCCGTAACGTCACCCTTTATAAATCCATTTTCTTTACTTGGCTTATCGTAAGTTATACGCTTACACGCAAATTTTGCTTTACCGTCATAATCGTAGCCAACCCAAACGGCATTATGATTTACTGCATCCTCATACAGCATTTTTCTATGAACAAGATTACTTACAACTTTTTGAGATAAATTACGCCCTTTTAAAAGATAGCCATATACTCTCTTATAGTTTTCAGTACTGCGTGGCGGTAATTGAAGTTCTCCTTTTGGAGGAATTGCTGTATGCTGCGTGTGAACAGGTTCAAATGAAGCTTTGTTGTATGCTTTATTTGTTCCCAGCATACTGCGCAAAGTCTTGATAGCTGTATCTTGGTCTACTCCGTCAATCCACATTGCAAAATCAATTATTGAACCGCCGGTATTTGCACTGTTACGATAGAAAATATTGCGTTCAGTGTCTATATGTACACTGTCGTGTTCCTTTAATGAATATCCTCGACCGTGCTTTGTAATGGTAAATCCTCTTAATTCCGCAAAATCTACAATCTTTATTTCATTTTTTATTGCATCGGATAATACACTCATTTGTAAACTAACCCTCCTAAAATTTATTCATATATTCGACTTTTTGTTTGATAGGATATTCGTGCATTGTTCGGACACCTATATTGTTTGGTAGCACTAATATATAGCTAACATCGTAATATGATTTCTTGTTTGATGAATTACCATTTTGTACGGTGATTGCTATGTTTTTCATTTGCCAATTAAGCTTTCCACTATTATCATATTGTGCTACGCTATCTTGCCCACCTGCATTGCCATAGAGCTTGCGCAGTGAAGCTTTCAATGCGTCTGTCACTGCGTTAGCTGTAAAATTATCGCCAGTGTAGCATATAGCACCCGAGGAGCTTTCTCTAACAGTATCAAAGCTGCCATAAGCATTAGATGTAGCGGTGTTTACAAGCGCATCAGATACACTCGCTTCAATTGAACGTACAAGGACATTCCGCCGCTCGTTTTCAAAAGCAAGTGAAATGATAGTTAAAATAAAGAGAATGGCAGCTACACCTAAGATACTAGCTGCCATTCCGGATTTACTTTTAATGATATTCTTCACTTTTGCCGACTGATTTTGCAATATATTCTTTATCCGCCTTTCTATTTATGATGCCAATTGCTAATTTGGTTTTGTATTTTAAAGTGACTGTAAAATCACTTTCCAGTTGCAATTGGTTACCACTAATAAATGTGCCGTCAACGTTCATTTCTACCGGCATATTATATGTCTGCTCAAGCCTTGCTAAAGCATCGTATACTCGTTCATCTACAGCACCCTCAATAGCTACTTCTCGTGCCATAAAATTCGACATCTGCTGCAAATCTTGTATTCGGCTTATATGCCTGAATATTTCAAGTCCGCCAAGCAATATACCAAACAGAAAAACTACGATTATAGCTGTTTCTATTGTGCCTGTAAATCCGCTTTTGTCCTTAATTTTATTAAGTATTTTGCGCATATTCCTACCCTACAAAATTGATAAGCGTATCAGTTTTGCTTTCGGCTGCCTGCATATATTTCATTATTAGTGATTTCATTTGCGGAAAAAACACAACTACTAGAATTACAACAACAATTAAAATTAAAACGATAATTTCAACTGTTGTTGTAGCGCCATTAAGCTCGCGAAGCTTTGCCATTGTGTTTAAATATCCTCTTGTTAGTGAACCTCTTATGTTTTTTACGCTGTTTTTGATAGTTTTCATTTTTGTTTTCCTCTCTTTTATTAAATGTTATATTTGTAAAGCCAACCAGCTTTACAATAAAGCTCCAGTTTGCCCAAGCATATACGTTCCCATAGGGTACATTAGGCAAGCTAAAAACAACAATAAGATTACAAACTGCATTGGTCGCAGCTTGTTCGGACGTTTATTTATTTCTCTTTGAAGCAGCATTTCATATTCTCGGTTTAGCTCTTGCTGCTTCACTTCAAAATAAATTCTTTGGTCGTCTCCGTTTTGTACGGCAATAAGACCACGCGTTATATCTAAAAGATGTGGGCTGTGTATGCGCTCTTCAAACCGCTGTAATGCTTGTACAACATTGCCCGATTCCATATCAGCTAAGGTTATGTCAAGCTGTAAACGCATTTCATCGCACGCTATAGGATAAAACGATTTGAGAATGTTTTCTGTGTTGTTCGTATGTGCTAATTTACTATTTATCACGCTGCATAGCTTTGGTAAATCTTTTTCTATTGCATTTTGTACATTGGTGAATTTGTCTTGTAAATCTGATGTGCGCTTTTTATATAATAAATAGCACAAAACGGCAAATGTCGGTAAGAGAATTATAAACCGCGAAAAAAGATATAATAATATACCTACGCAGCCTACAACAATACATTGTGCGTATGAATATGCTACATATTGCTCAGGTGTTTGCTTTGAATTAATTGTCTTTAGCTGTAGCAATAGCTGCTCTTTTGCATCTTGCCCTATTTTTATATG
>JAVWEG010000101.1:0-5477 GCA_036641735.1 Oscillospiraceae bacterium | reverse complement strand
CATTGGCATTACCAATCAGCGAGAAACCACGATAGTATGGGAAAAAGATACAGGCAGACCAATATATAACGCAATAGTATGGCAATGCAGACGTACGGCAAATATATGCACCGAGCTTGAAAAGCAAGGACACGCAGATGAAATACTGCGTAAAACAGGGCTTAGAATAGATGCTTATTTTTCCGCTACAAAAATACAATGGATACTTGATAATGTGGAGGGCGCGCGAGATAAGGCTAATCGCGGAGAGCTGATGTTTGGCACTGTGGATACGTGGCTGATATGGAAGCTTACAAGCGGCAGGGCATTTGTTACCGATTACACTAATGCTTCCCGTACAATGCTATATAATATACATACTTTAGAGTGGGATAAAGAATTGTGCGAGCTTTTGCGTGTGCCGATGAATATGCTGCCTGAAGTGCGCTCGTCGAGCGAGGTATATGGTACAGCAAGCCTTTCGGGCGCTGAAATACCGATTGCAGGCATAGCGGGAGACCAGCAGGCGGCATTGTTTGGGCAAACGTGCTTTGAAGTAGGCGATGTAAAAAATACATATGGCACAGGCTGTTTTATGTTAATGAACACAGGGGATAAGCCTGTGATGAGCCAAAATGGTATGCTTACCACTATTGCCATAGGTATAAATGGTAAGGTGCAGTATGCTTTAGAGGGCAGTGTGTTTGTGGGCGGCGCTGTAATACAATGGCTGCGTGATGAAATGTGTTTGATAAACGAGAGCGCCGACAGTGAATATTTTGCCCGTAAGGTAAAGGATAACGGCGGAGTGTATGTGGTACCTGCTTTTACAGGGCTTGGCGCACCGCACTGGGATATGTATGCGCGCGGCGCAATATTCGGGCTTACAAGAGGCACGGGACGTAACCATATTATAAGAGCCTCGCTTGAAGCTATAGCGTACCAAACGCGAGATGTGCTTGTGGCTATGCAGGCAGATGCAGGCGCAACGATAAAAGAGCTGAAGGTGGACGGCGGAGCATCGGCTAATGATTTGCTTATGCAGTTTGAGGCGGATATTACAGAGGTAACGGTGCGCAGACCGATGATTAGAGAGACAACAGCGCTTGGAGCTGCTTATCTTGCAGGGCTTGCCGTAGGAGTATGGAAAGACAAAAACGATATCAAGGCACAGTGGACACTGGATAAGCTTTATTCTCCGCAGATGGACAAAGCGGAGATTACGCGCCTTGTAAATGGCTGGGATAAAGCGGTGGAGCGCAGTAAAAGCTGGATATAGTAACAGTGAAATACGATAATATAGTGTTTTTGTAAAAATGAGTCGGATATCAATACAAAAAAGAACGTAAGTTTTACCGAAGGTTGACTTTAATACGGAAATGCTCTACAATATTGTAAGAATATAATATGCGCAAAATCGGAAATTATACAAATGCAAAGGGGTATTTTGAAATGAAAAAGCTTGTGGAGCTTGCAAAAAGCTTGTTTTCTAAAATAAAAATAAGCAGAGGCGTGGTTTTAGGCATTATAATAGCCGTTATTTTGATAATTTTGGGAGCGGTGGCAATATTTGGCGGCAATAATAAGCCTACAACAGGCACTCCGCCATCGGTAGCGCAAAGTGCGGTGTCTAGCACAGATAAAGAAATGATAGAGCCTATGGAAGAGCCGCCTGAAGCATCCAGTGTGCCTGTGGCATCGTCGTCGCAAGCACAGAGCATTGCGGCAAGCTCATCGGCATCATCAGAGGCAGAGCCGCAGGTAAACAGTGAAAGTGCATCAGGCGAAGCGGATACGGCTCAATATGAAAAATCGGAAAAATTATTGCTAAAAGAGCTTGAGCATTGGGATAAGCTGCAAATGGATCCTGTGGCAGGAGATGTAAAAGCACATAAGACGGAGATATCGGCTATTGCAAGCGAATGGTACGGCCTTACACAAGATATGAAGGACAAGTTTACTAAAGACCATTCAGCACAAAGCGAGCGCCTTTTACAATATCTTGATATACTCAAAAAGCTTGCATAATTTAATTATATATATTTAAAAATGGCTGTATCAATGTGCTTTGATACAGCCATTTTAAATTTATTTTTTTATTGTGCGATAAAACACATTGTCTGTGTGTTATATAGGTGAAAAGGCTGCAAAATAAGCAGCGAAAAAATAAAATAAAAAGAGGAGAATGATGAAAAATGACTAATATTAAGAGCAAGGTTTTTAAAATAGCAGGTGGCATATCAATAGCAGTAATCGTTATGGCAGCAGCGGCGGTTTACTTACTGTCTCCTGTGAAATACATAGCGATAGATGTAAACCCAAGCTTTGAGCTGCACGTTAACCGCTTAAATCAAGTAGTGTCGGTGGACGGGGTAAACGAGGATGCTAAAGAATTGCTTGGCAATTATAAGCCAAAAGGTCAAAAATTAGATGTAGTGGTAGATGGCATTTTAAATGGACTGGTAGCCGAAAACTATATTTCCGCAGATAAAAAGAATGATGTGCTAATCACTTCATCTAATGACAGTGAATCTAAAGAAGCACTAAAGCAAGTAAGCGAGCAGGTAATTACAACATTGGACAAAAAAGAATTGTCCTCCGATATTTTAACACAGAGCATTACAGTGGATAAAACTGCACAGCAGGGTGCAGAAAAGCTGAAAGTGTCCGCAGGTAAAATGGCGGTAATTAATCGCTTGATGAAGCAAAATGAATCGCTGAATGCAGAAGCTCTTGCAGATAAGCGCATAAGTGATTTAGTGGCATTGGCATCTCAAGATAATGTTCCGCTGGATTTATTAAAACAAAACATTGCCGATTTTAAAGATAGCTTAGACGAGGATATGCAATCGGAAAGTATGGAAATAATGCTTGACGCGCTAGAGCAAGAAATGGACGATGCTGATGATAGTGAGCCGGAAGATGCAAGCGAGCTAGATGACAGCGAGCCTGACGACGATAGTGAGCTTGATGATAGCGAGATTGATGACGACAGTGAGCCTGACGATAGCGAACCGGATGATGACAGTGAGCCTGATGATAGCGAACCCGATGATGACGATGACGAAGATAAAAAGCCTGTAGAAGAGGTAAAACCTGTTGAGGGAACAAAACCCGAGAATGAAGCTGTAGCGGCCGCAGCAAATGAGCAGGAAGAACAAGACGATAACGAAGAAGACTGATATAGCAAAGACTTGGCTTTGGGTATGACAATCAAAAGTAAAATTGCGGTAATTGCGATATTTTACAAATAGCAAAGATTATGGTATGCTGATTATGCGGTGCAAAGCGGGAATGGGCATACACTACGCGCACCTACAGAAAGGGCTGTAATCAATGATATTTTTTATGGTGGTGGACGGTGATTTTGCAAAAGAAAAAATACATCAGCAAAAGATAGATGAAACGCTTTTTGTGCGTATAGGCAATGATGATAAAGATGCACTGGAAGAATTGTATTTGCTTACACAGCGCGCGGTATCGGCACTTGTACTTTCAATTTTAAAAGATCCATACGCTACACAGGATATCGTGCAGGACACTTATTTAAAGGTGCGCAGCGCAGCGCATTTATACATACCGCAGGGCAAACCGCTTGCGTGGATATTCACCATTGCAAAAAATCTTGCGTTTAGCTATTTGCGCCAAAATAGCAAAATGATATCAAATGAAGAAATGCCCGATAACGATTTAAGATACTCTTGCGTTACGGATACCACCGATAGGCTTGTACTCAAAACAGCCCTTGATATTTTAGATGACAGTGAGCGGCAGATAATATTTTTGCATTTGATATCGGGGATAACGCACCGAGAGATAGCGGCATCTTTAGCGCTTCCCATATCCACAGTGCTTTCAAGATACCATAGAGCGCTGAAAAAGCTAAAAAAACATTTGACAGATAAGGAGGCTTAACATTGCAAAACATTAAAAAACAATTAAACAGTGCATTTGATGAGCTTCCTTGTGCGAGCTTTGATGTAATAGCTAATACTAATGTATGTAAAATGCAGCAGCACGATAGTATTACAGCGCAGCCGAGCAAGCGCAAGATTAACATTCCGCGTATAAGTAAGCTTGCACTTGCGTTTGCGGCTGTGGCAATAATAGTAGGCACTGTAATGTATAATAATTTGGCAGTAGATAATATCATCACAATAGATGTAAACCCAAGCTTTGAAATTACTACAAACAAGAGCGACCACGTACTTTTGGTAAAAGCGCTGAATGACGATGCGCAAAGCGTTCTTGCAGGCAAAAAATTTAAGGGCTGGGAGCTTGATGATACCATAGAGACCTTGTTTACAGATATGGGTAAAACCAATTTTATAACTCAGCAAAAAAATACGGTATTGCTAAGCGTTAGCAATAAAGATACCAAGCGGACAAAAAGCATTGAGCAGAGGATTGCAGCTAAAATAGAAAGTACATTTGCAGGCACGGATATCAAGCCGCATATTGTGGCGCAAGCACTTACAAAAGATAAATTAAATCAAGAAGAAGCGCTGCAAAATCACGTATCGAGCGGTAAAATGCAAGTGGTGCATAAGGTGAGGGCTAATAATTCGCAGTATTCTATAGAGCAGCTTGCCACAATGCCGCTCGAACAATTGTTATCAATGCTCGGCGCTGTAAAGCATATGCAAATCGATGATGATTTTGACGATATAGAAGATTATATCAATGATTATATTGACGATAAAAAAGATATAGAAGAAGATGCTTTGGATAACGATATAGATGATGACAGTGACAGTATATCAGCTTCTTCTAAAAAACAATTATCAAGCACAGATGATACTGATGATGACACAGATGATGATACAGATGATGTTATAAAAGCGAGCAGCTCGTCTTTTGAGAAAAAAGATGATGATAACGATACCGGCACAGCGCCTGTACATAGCACCGATAATACTGATGACAGTGACGACAATGTGCCTGTAAGTGAGAGTGATGTGGAGCCTCCCGAAGCGCCTGAGCCTTTAGAGCTACCCGAAAATCAGGAGCCGCCTGAAGCATCAGAGCCTGAAAGTACGGATAATTAAATAATAATTAAAAATCGGCTGTTCGCAAATTGATTTGCGAACAGCCGATTTATTGTGATATTAGTATTTAGATGAGCCTACTTCATCGGAGAAATCATTTGAATGATGATGAGTAGCTTCGCTTACAACAGCGCCTTTATTGCTTGCAAGATTAAATCTACCTACAAGACCTTTTAGCATTGCAGCTTGTCCCGATAATTCCTCAGAAGCGGCGGCAGATTCCTCTGCTGTAGCGGAGTTTGTTTGTACTACGCTCGATATTTGGTCTATGCCCTGCGTTACCTGCGCTACGGAATTTGCTTGCTCACTTGAAGCTGTAGATATCATATCTACAAGCTCTGCTACCTCTTGTGTGCCATTTACTACAGATACAAGGCTCTTTGCGGTGTCGTCTACAAGGCTTGTACCTTTAGCTACAGCGGTTACAGCGCCTTCAATTAATGCTGTAGT
>JAVWEG010000100.1:0-5563 GCA_036641735.1 Oscillospiraceae bacterium | reverse complement strand
CGAGAATGGCTTGTGAAAAGCTTATATTATGTCCCAACCGCTCTACCGCGTTATCCGGATGCTTTTTTATCAGTGCAAATTCTTCATCTGTAAGCTTGCTTGGTTTATTTATAATATCAAGAGATATATCAAGCTTGCCTGTGTCGTGCAGTAAACCGCAGGTGCATAAATCAAGCTGCTGTGTACGCGTAAGCTTTAGCTGTATTGCTATTAATGCGCTAAGTATTCCTACATACATACTATGAGTATATGTATAATTATCATAATCTTTTACATCAATTATGTTTAGCAGACAATCTTCTTTAGAAGCCGCATACATAAGCAAATTTTCAGCAGATTTTCGCACTTCTCGATACGATGCTGCCGCCAATGACGAAGTATGTGTGTATTCTGTAAACACTTTACGCAGCTCGCTGATTGTTTCTCTTTTCATCTCGGGAGTAATAAATTCTTCCGCTACTACATCATCACAAAATTTGCTGACAACATAAGCCCCGGGTATTTCCTGAAGCTCAAGCTTTTTTATTGAAGACGATGTAAGCGTTTGTCCTGCAACCAAAAGTGAAAAACAAGACGCTTCGCTTCCCACATCACGTGCCAGTACCATTCCTGCGCGTAAATGCTGTAAAGGTATGTAAATCATTTATTTTTTCCTATACAAAATATAATTACCAATAAATATATTATACAAGTGAGATGTTCAAATGTCAAACTTTTCATATTTACTGCTTTTTGCCTGTTTTTTAAACATTTATAAGCTTTTTTCTACTGATATAGCGCCATAGTTTCTCACGGAAAGTACGTGACACGCATCGTCTCCAAACACATTGTTTAGTGTATTACAATATTCCGAGAGCTTATTATAAGGTACAAAAGCCTGAATAGTACCTGCAAATCCACCGCCCTGCAAGCGCCACGCTCCACAGCCTGCAAGTACACGTTCGCTTAATGCACAGCCCAGTGCCACACCCTGCTCGGTAGGCTTACTGATGCTGTATGCGTTTTGATTGTATTCAAATGAAGAATGTCCGCCTGTAATTATCAACGACAAAAAGCGTTCAAAATCATCTTGTTTTATTGCCTCGCACAATTGCAAAGCGCGCTTACAATCGTTAAAAAAGTGTATGGCGCGCAGTACCGCTCTATCGCCGTATTTACTGCGTATTTGTGGGATACAGGAATAAAATTCTTCTTCATTCACTTCACGTAGCACTGTTTTTCCAAAGTGCTGTGCCACATTTTCCATCTCACGGCGTATTGCTGTATAGTCGTCTGTAAGGTCAGCGTGGCTGCCCTTCGTATCAGTAATGCACAGTGCAAATCCGTGTTTATCAAGATTAAACGGCACCTCGTTTACTATTGGGTTTTTAGAATCTTTAAAATCTATTGTCATCGCACTGCCTACCGCACAGGCAGTTTGGTCCATAAGTCCGCTTGGTTTGTTAAAAAAAACGTTTTCTGCATATTGACTGATTTTAGCAATTTCTACTGCATCAAAGAAATTATTATTATATTCTCCGTTAAATATTTGTCCTATAATCACTTCAAATGCAGCCGAGCTTGAAAGCCCTGAGCCGCGCAATACATCTGACGTAGTATACGCATCAAATCCACCTATTTTACCGCCCTGCTTTACAATGCCTGCCGCCATTCCGCGCAAAAGCGATGCAGAACGCCCATATTCTTTATCTATCGGTTTTAGCTGTTCAAGCTCTACTACATCTGTATTTGCAAAACCAAAAGACTTTAATCTTGCTATATTTTCATCATTTTTAGCAACTACTGCTATAATATCAAGATTTACTGCCGCCGCCATAACTATACCATTATTATGGTCTGTATGATTGCCGCCTATCTCTGTGCGGCCGGGCGCAGAATACAGGCTTAAATCTTTGCTGTCTCCATATAAACCTACAAATTCCTCAACAGCATCGCTATAGCGCTTGCGCTGCTGCAAGACAATATCTTGTTTGGTAGAATAAAGCTTTGCAAATGTTTCATCGTAGGCACCTGCGTTTATTTCGGATAAAAGCTGCTTATATTTGGACATATTATCACCTTTTCATAAATTTATTCTTTAATATCATTATAAACGAAACAAATATTTAGTAAACATTAAATTGCAACAATTTTATGGACTTTTGTTGACTAAGCTGTTATAATGTACTAAAAGTACGAAAACTTGCAAAATGTAGGGAGTGATGATGTTGAGCAGCACTTACAAGCAATCATTTAAACAAAACTATACGGATAATGTAGAGCTGTCTATTTTTAACTGTGGGCTGCAAAGCTGTGAAAGCGGATACACCTGGGGGCCTGCCGTTCGTGACCATTATCTTATCCATTATGTGGTGAGCGGACACGGTAGCTATACTGTAAACGGTACGGCATACGAGCTTTCTGCCGGAGATTTGTTTTTGGCAAAGCCAAGCCAGCTTATTACATATTCAGCAGACGTCAAAGAGCCGTGGGAGTATTATTGGGTAGGTTTTAATGGCGCGTGTGCAAACAAACTTGTTTTGCAGCTACCGTTTAAAGAAAATATGCCTATTCATCATTGTAAAAGCGGAGAAAATGTAAAAAAAGCTTTGCTCGATATATTTTTATCGCGTGGGCTTAGCGCACGTAACGAAGCATTAATGGTGGGATATTTATATATTTTTATAGCGCAGCTTATGCAAGAAGCCGCTGAAATGGACACTCATTCCACAAGCTCCAGCTCTCTTTATGTGATAAATGCCATTAAATATATTCAGTTCAACTACTCTCACGATATCAGCATTGATGATATTGCCAAAGCTGTAGGGGTGAGCCGCAGCCATTTATACAGAGTATTTATGAGCAATGTGGGGCAATCGCCTATCGATTATCTTACTAGCTATCGCATCAGTGAAGCTTGCTATTTGTTAAAAAGCTCTCATTTATCGATTGCGGAAATTGCGGTATCCGTTGGTTTTTTTGACCAATTCTATTTTTCGCGTGTATTTAAAAAGAGCAAGGGTATGCCGCCAAGCAAATATTTGGCGAGCCAAGAGCCTGCTGTATAGCAATATATTAGTATTTCGGAGGATTTAATGAAAAAGCTCGTTTTTTGCGTTTTATGTGTTGCATTTAGCTTTTGCTCTTGTAGCTCATTAAACGTTTTTACAAAAGCCAAGCCCCAAATAACCGTTATATCTGATACGTCGTCAGCTTTAGTATTAAACGAGCCTATGCTATCTTGCAACGATAAGTATTTGACGGAATATATTGTTACCGAAAATGCAGATATGATTAGCAAAGCGCAGCAATTTATTGACAGCGATATGCAATTAATAGTGGCAAGCACAAGCACCGAGCTTGCCGCTTTAGCCAAAAACGCTGATATTCATTTGATATTATTAGGTGTATGCCCCACAAACGACACGATGGATAGCTTTGATAAGCTGTGGCACATTGGAGCATCTGCAAAAAGCGGCGGTGAAGCATTGGGCTTTTCTGTAGGAGAACACTTTAAAGACGGCATTATTACCGACACAAACGCTGATGGCATACTGCAAATTGGTTTTGTAGGCTATGATGATAGCTCTATACGTGACGGAGTGGTACAATGCGCAGCAGACCTCGGTGTGTATTCCGACATATCTGTAGCAAATAGCAGCACCACCACAGAAGAATGTTATACAGCGGCCGCTCTGCTTTTAGCGGACAATTCCGATATTGAGCTTATAGTAAGCTGTGGCGCTGCCAACGCTAAAGGCGCATCGCTTGCTGTAAGTGATGCCGATAAGAGCATACCTATTATGGCTGTAGGCGATGGTGCAATGCTTAATGCTCTTGCCGAGGACAATAAAATACTGGCATATTCCGCTTATCCTGATAAGGATATTATAAACGCCGCTACAAGCTTTATAGACAATATTTTACACGGCGAAGCCGTAATTAACAACACCGCGCTCAGAATGAGTGAGCATAAAACAGTATTATTTCCGTATGGAATTGTAGGTAAATAAATGTCGTTATTCAAAAATCAAATTATTCCTCTCAAGATTTTGTCGCTGTCTAGCGACGGCAACGGTGTGGGCAAATATGAAGGGCAAGCTGTATTTGTACCGTTTTCCGCTCCCGGTGATGAAATATTGTGCAAAATAGTAAAGGTAAGTAACAGCTATGCCTTTGGCATAATAGATAGCTTTCACGCGCAAAGCAAAAACAGAATAGAGCCCGAATGTGAATTATTCGGCAAATGCGGCGGCTGTTTGCTGCGCCATATCAGCTATGAAAGCGAGCTTAGTGAAAAGCAAAGCTTTGTAGCAGATGCTATGCTGCGGCTTGGCGGCATAGATTTGCCTGTAGCAAATATTATACCCTCTCCCGAAGTCGAGCGTTATCGCAATAAAGTGCAGCTTCCTGTGTATACAGACGATTGTGGTGTAGTACATTCGGGGTTTTTTGCAGGGCGCAGCCACAGAGTAATAGAGTGTAACGATTGCCGTTTGCAGCCGCAGATATTTACGCAAATTGCAGCTAAAGTATGTGAGCTGCTGACGCTATATAAGATAAGCACTTATCACGAAATAAAGCGAGTAGGGCTGGTACGTCATATATATATGCGCCATTCCGTCTTGCACAACACAGTAATGCTATGCCTTGTAATTAATGGCAAAAAACTTCCATATCAAGAAGAAATAGTAAAAGCTCTCACTAACGCATTTAGTGAGATATCAACCATATCGCTTAATATTAACAGAGAATGTACCAATGTAATTTTAGGAAACAAAAACATAGTATTGTACGGTGACGGCACATTGCAAGACGAGCTATGTTGCGTACCTGTAGCGTTAAATCCTCTGTCGTTTTTTCAGGTAAACACACACGGCGCCGAACGTTTATATGCAGTGGCATCGCTATTTGCCGACGTAAAATCCGACGACAAGCTATTGGATTTATATTGTGGAGCAGGCACAATAGGGCTATCTATGGCTCACGAATGTAAGGAGCTTATCGGTGTAGAAATAGTACCCGAGGCAATTGAAAGCGCTATAAAAAGTGCAGAACAAATGGGGCTTACGAACACTCGTTTTATTTGCGGAGATGCCGGAAAAGCTGCCGTATCACTGCAAAAAGAGGGAATAAAACCAGATGTAATAATAGTGGATCCACCGCGCAAAGGCTGCGACGAGCAAACTATAAGCGCTATAACTTTAATGGCACCACAGCGAATAGTAATGGTAAGCTGCAATGTATCCACCGCCGCGCGCGACTGCCGCAGCCTTGTAAAGCAAGGCTATAAAGTAAGCGCCATTCAGCCCGTAGATATGTTCCCAAGAACAAGGCACGTTGAGTGTGTGGTGTTGATGTCACGCCAGAAGCCTTGATTTTACTCGGGTTTTAGCGTAGTATCAAAACTGATTACTCAACCGAAGATGTGTTTTTACGATGGTGAAAACACATCGATACTAAGCACGAACTGTTCTAAGCAAATTTCTTGAGTTGACGAGATAAATGAATAATATGAAAAAAGCGGAGGAAGCTTATGGCAAAAAACGGTAGTTTGAGTAGAGCTAAAGATGCAAAACAAGAT
>JAVWEG010000099.1:0-5622 GCA_036641735.1 Oscillospiraceae bacterium | reverse complement strand
AATATCCTGTAGCCGTATCGAATATTGACAAGACAAGCCCTACGCAGCCTAAAACAAAGGCTTTTGCTAACGCGTTTTTTGCCAACGGACGTTCGGTTTTCTCGTGGACGAATAAAGCTATGACATTAGAATTTGCAAGCTCCGCTCCCAGTGGTATTTGTGCTTATGAATACAAATGTAAAAATAATGACTGGCAGCCTATTTTAGAAAACAGCTTAACCGTAAAGGACGAGGGTATAAATGTAGTAGAGATACGTTCATTGAGCAATGCCGGAAACATTTCATCTGTTACAACATTTGAAATAAAAAACGACTATACCTCGCCTACTGTAAAGCTGTCTGAAAATCAAGGTGTCATAAACATCTCTGCTAAAGATGAACTGTCGGGCATTCAAGAAATATTATTACCAAATGGTGAGCTTATAGAAAATCCGGAAAACAGTGCAACAATAGATTATCCTGTGGAAAAATCCGGCGAATATTTATTTACGATTACTGATATTGCCGGTAACGAAAAAAATGAAACTATTTATGCAGAACCAATAGAGCAAATCAGCTCATCGTCAAATATACAAGATGATAATTTACCTCATATTGAAAGTGCAGAACCGTCTAAATCTGAATTTAATTTACGCGCTATTATAATGATATCTGCATTGACGGTTATAGCTATAATAATTCTTTTGTTATTATTCTATTATTACAGTGCAACTGTAATAATTTACGATGCAAACGAACGCAAGCTAGGCACAGCACATATTAAAAAAGACAGATTATGCCTTGATAAAATCGCAAATATAAGCGATACAATTATCACAATGAAAATAAAAAAATCGTATGTACGTTTCCATTTAACAAAAAATGTAAATGTATCATACAATCAAAGGCTGAAATGTGTTATTAGATTAGGAGCAGAAGCAGAAACAATATGTAAATCTGTTCTTATAAATTAGCTTCCTTGAAAAGGAGTTTTTTAACAATGATAAATATTATTTTTATAATTGCAACAATTATAGTACTTATTTATGGTGCAGTTATAGATATCAAAATACGGCAAATACCAAATATAGTTCCGTTAGCTCTCGTTATTTTAGGAATAGCGAGAGCATTTTTTTTGAAAAAATCAATTGTATGGGATTTAGCCCTTGCAATATGTGCTTTTGCAATTATTTTAGCAGCAGCTGTTATCACACAGCAAATCGGCGGCGGTGACGTAAAGCTAATACCAAGTGTGTTTTTTATTTGCGGATATGAAAATGCACTTATTTATTGTTTATCGCTTTCCATTATTCTAGTAGGGTATTCCCTATTACACAAGCTCAAATACAAGCATTCCGCAAAAAATATTCCACTTGCAGCTCCAATAGCTGCCGGATATATATTATTTTTATTTTTGAAAGGATAAAAGAAAAATGTTCAGAAAAAAACCAACTGCATACGAAACACTATATGGTGATAGTGTAAAAGATGAAACGGTTTCAATTCCAACTGAAAACGAGACAGACAGTGGCATTGAAGAAGCTGCCCCTGTAAAAGAAAAAAAGTTATCTAAAAAGGCTAAACCGAAAAAAGAAAAATCAAGGAATGGCAAAAAGCGTGACTGGGCTGTAATAATGCGAAGCAAGAAAACGATAGGCATTATATTAGTAGTAATTGCATTAATAATGATTATTGTTGTTGAACCAACAATTCGTTATTTTAACAACGAAAAAATGGTAACTGTTATTACCGCTGTAAGTGATATAGCGGTAAATACGAAAATAACTGAAGATATGATATCTCAAAGCCTCGTATCGCAAAGCAGCGCTTTAAAAGGTATGCAGCTAAAAGCAGATGAAGTTATAGGACAATATCTTAACGTTCCTAAAACTGCCGGAGAGCCTATTTACAAAACAAATATAATTACTGACGGCAGTAATGAAAATGATTTTCTAAACACTTTGCCGGACGGTAAATTAGCAATAACAGTAACCTTGCAAACTGCCGCATCAAGCCTTGCGAGCAGCATTAAATCAGATGATATAGTAACTGTATATGCCTATGTTGCGCCTAAAGCGCAAGATGAAAAAGAAATCAGCTTACAAGCGCAGCAACCACAAGAGCTAAAATATGTAAAGGTATTGAAAATCACCGGGAGTAAAGCAAATACAATCACATCTACATCACAAGCTCCGGCTACAGCTACAACCGAAGTAGAGACAGTAACCTTGCTAGTAAATAGTGAGCAAGCGCAGATTTTAGCAGGTCTTGAAAAAATCGCACCTGTACATTTAGGTCTTGTTTGTCGTGGCAATGAAGAAAAGGCGCAGCAGCTTTTACAATTGCAAGATGAAGCATTAGCACAGCTGATTGCATCTAAAGCTGAAACGGTGGTGACAGACAATGAGTAAAGTAATAAGTGTATGGGGTTCTGTTGGGTGTGGTAAAAGCGTAGTAAGCATAGCATTAGCGCACGAGCTTAATACTGAAAAAGCGAATGTGATAGTAATATCATTTGATAAAACATCACCAATGTTTTCAAGCTATTTACCTTTTCAAGAATTTGATGTTGCAAACAACTCTATTGGTACTCTTTTGTTAAGTGAGATAAACAAAATCAATTTAAAAGGCAAGCTTAATTATAACGAGCGTAATTCACGCACTGCATTTATGTCATTAGGAATTACAGAAACATATCAAAAATATCCCGACAAATGGATAACCGCGCGATTAGAACGGCTTGTAACAATTTTAGATGATTTTGCAGACTATATAATTTTAGATTTAACATCAAATTTTCTCATTGATAACGCAACATTTTGGAGCTTGGCAAACAGTGATACCGTTATTGAACTTATAAGCCCCGATAACAAGGGGCTTTCTTTCATAGACAGTTATTTCCCATTACTCGTTAAAGACAGCCGCTTTCAAACGGACAAATTTATAAAGGCTATATCAAATGCGTATCTGTACAGTCCATACGAGCAAATAATGAAAGAGTGAAGCATAGAAATACTTTTACCACATAGTCAAGATATATATTCTGCGTTTGTCTCCGGCAGTAACAATATTCTAAACGTAAATGACAAAAGCGGTTTGGGTTTTTGCAAATCGATAAAAGAAATAAAAGAAAGGATAAAACAGTAATGGAATTTGAACTAAATGGTATGGATAATATAGAGCAAACCAGCTATGCTGCTGTACTTGACCGTGTGCAACAATATATGACCGACAACTACTCTGAAATGCTAAAAGAAAATGCTACTAGCGATGAAGTAAAAGGCGATAGCACAGAGCTTTATGATAAAGAGCGGCAAATAAAGCGCAACATTGAAATATACATAAAAGAAAATGAAATTGTATGCAGTGAAGAAACGCATATAAGCGCATTATCTGCACGTTTATACAATAGTATGTGTCGGTACGATTTTCTCACCCCATATATAATGGACGATAAATTCATAGAGGAAAACCATATTGAAGAAATAAACGGTAATTCGTGGAACGCAATATATGTAACAGATAAAAACGGCACGCATTTAATAAAAGAGCATTTTCCAAGCCCCACACACGCAATAAACACTTTAAATGCACTGGCAACTAGGCTAGATAAAACGCTAAATCGAACAACACCAATATTCCTTGGTGAAATACGGAAAAATATTCGTATTGCGTGTTCAGTAGCGCCGGTAGTTGATGCCGAGCAAGCCGTAAACTTTTCAATAAGAATAGTATCATTAGCAAATTTTACACGCGAAGATTTAATTAAAAAAGGCACAGCCGATGATATAATGCTAAATTTTTTAGAGATGTGCATATCGCATAATGTAAATATTTGCTTTTCAGGAGCAACATTCAGCGGAAAAACCGGAAGTCTTGGATATCTTTTATCGTATATAGCTAAAAACAGCGATAAACGTATTGGAACAATTGAAATAGAAGCGCGTGAATTTAACATACTTCGCTTTGATGAAAGCGGCAACGCATTGAACAATGTATTCAATTGGTGTACACGAGAAAGCGCGAACGAGAGGCTGAATATTACATCTGATACATTAGAAGAGCTAATACTGCGTTTTTCGCCCGAGATAATAGCTATTGGTGAGATGCGAAACAAAGAAGCGCTTATCACTTGCGAGATAGGAACAACCGGGCATACGGTAATAACCACCACACATTCGGGCAGTGCAGCAGATAGTTATGACCGTATAGTGCGGCTGTGTAAAAAGTCTCGAATGGGATATGATGATGATACTTTATATCGATTGGCGCTTAGGGCATTTCCGATTATTTGTTTTCAAAAGCGTTGTATGGATAAGAGCCGCAAAATCACTGAAATAATAGAGGGAACCGGCTACAAGGACGGTGTAGTAGAATATCGAACATTATTCCACTATGAAGTAGAAAGCTCCACCAAAGAGCTTGTAAGCGGTAAATTTGTACACGACAACGGTATTTCCGACTGGCTAAAAAAGAGCTTACTTAATAACGAAGCTTCGAAAAGTGAGGTGGACGAATTTTGTTGAACAAGATTATACCCCTTGTCTTTTATTTTTTATTTGTAATAGGTATAACAATAATTTTTATTGATGACATAGTGCAGGTAATACATAAAATTGAGCATTTACCGTATCGTGAATACATACAGCGGATTTATTCAAATATAGCAGCACGTCATAACGCAACGTTAAAAATGAAAATAACAGAGCTTGAGAACGGAGTACATACAAATTTTATAAAAAAATCATATGACGATATGATGAATGCTTTCAATCTAACAAATGACAAAAAAGGAGTACAGACGGTAAAAATCATTTCTGCTATTTGCTCGGCTGCCGGTATATTAACTGCATTATATTTTAACAGCTATATGTTAGTACCTGTTTTAGGGATAGGACTTGCGCTGCTTCCTATGTGGGTAAGTAAATTCAAGGCATATAAATACAGACAGAAACTTCACGCCGAACTATCTATATCACTTTCAGTAATAACCACATCATATATAAGAAACGAAAACATATTAAGAGCCGTTACAGAGAATTTGCAATATATGAAAGAACCTGTAAAAAAGGTATTTACCGATTTTGTAAGTAATTACAAATTAGTCGATAAAAACATAAGCAGCGGTATAGAGAAAATGAGTAGTAAGCTTGATAATAAAATTTTCAAATTGTGGTGTCAGAGCTTAATAATATGTCAAAACGACATTGAACACAAATACAGCTTAAATGCTATTGTTGGGCAGCTTGACAGTGAGAAAAAAATCCAAGAAAACTTATCACTTGAAATTCAAAAGCCGGTTAGCGAAATGTTGATTTTAATAGTGGTTTGCCTTTTTGTTTTTCCTGTTTTAGTGCTGTTTGGAAATGGAGTACTTGAAATTTTACTAAATACATTCTTGGGGCAATGTATAACCACCAGTTACATTGTATGTATTTTAATAGCGCTTAATAAAGCAATCAATTTAAGTAACCCGATAGAATAGAGAGGAGAAGTAAATGTTTTATATTTATACAGTTATTTTGCTGTTTGGCATTTATCTTATTATCAGCGGTTTTTTTATAAGAGCTGAACATAGATGCGATGCCGCTGTATCGCAAAATCGGTTTAGTAAAGGAAACTATGTAGATGTTGTTTATGAAA
>JAVWEG010000098.1:0-5633 GCA_036641735.1 Oscillospiraceae bacterium | reverse complement strand
TACCGCAAAAACAAAACTAAAAAAGAAGCTGTTATCGCTTGTTTTGCAAGCATAATTTCCATTACGGTAATGGGTACACTTGCCAATTATTTTATATTATTGCCGTTTTATGCCGTTGCATATCATATGCCGCTTGAAGCCGTAATCGCTACTTGCAGTGCCGTAAATCCTGCTATTACATCGCTTGGCACATATATACTTTTAGGCATAGTACCGTTTAATTTGCTTAAAGGCACTGTGGTTGCCGTGCTTACTTTTATAGTTTACAAAAAAATAAGCGTTTATCTGCACAAATACATCAGCAGTATAAATGCAAAGCCAAATAAATCGTTTTAAACTTTGCAAATAATTATATTGACTTTTATTGTCGAAAATTGTACAATTAATATGAAAATAGAATAACAACTTATCAAGAGTGGCAGAGGGACAGGCCCTGTGAAGCCCGGCAACCTACGTAGTAGTTTGGTGCCAAATCCTGCGGGAAACCGGAAGATAAGCTTTTAAGCGTCCGGTATTATCGGACGCTTTATTTTATTCCCCCGAAAGTTGTTCATTTGTTTTCAAATAATTATTATTTGGAGGTATTGAATTATGGCAAAAACTTTTTTCACTTCCGAGTCCGTAACTGAAGGACATCCGGACAAAATGTGCGACCAAATTTCAGATGCAATATTGGATGCTATCCTAGAGCAAGACCCTGATGGCCGTGTAGCTTGCGAAACCACTGTATCTACAGGGCTTGTACACATAATGGGCGAAATTACCACCACTTGCTACGCAGATATTCAAAAAATCGTACGCAATGTTATTACCGATATTGGATATACAAGAGCAAAATATGGCTTTGATGCCGAAACCTGTGCCGTGCTTACAAACCTAGATGAGCAAAGCCCCGACATTGCAATGGGTGTAAACCCGGGCGGTGCAGGAGATCAGGGTATGATGTTCGGATTTGCTTGCGATGAAACTCCTGAGCTTATGCCGCTTCCTATTTCGCTTGCACACACATTGGCAAAGCGCCTTACTTCTGTACGTAAAGACGGCATTTTATCTTATTTGCGTCCCGATGGCAAGAGCCAAGTAACCATAGAATACGATAACGGTGTACCTAAGCGTATAGAAGCTGTAGTTATCTCCAGCCAGCACGCACCTGAAATAGCGTTAGACGGCTTACGCAGAGATATTATGGAACACGTAATTACACCTGTATTGCCGCGCGAAATGGTAGACGAGAACACAAAATATTATATTAATCCTACAGGGCGCTTCGTTACAGGCGGCCCTCAGGGAGACTCGGGGCTTACAGGCCGTAAAATAATAGTAGACACCTACGGCGGATACGGCCGCCACGGCGGCGGCGCTTTTTCGGGTAAAGACCCTACTAAGGTGGATCGCAGTGCCGCATATGCTGCACGCTGGGTAGCGAAAAACATTGTGGCATCGGGGCTTGCCAAAAAATGCGAAGTGCAGCTTGCATATGCTATTGGCATA
This sequence comes from Oscillospiraceae bacterium, assembly GCA_036641735.1. Taxonomy (GTDB): domain Bacteria; phylum Bacillota; class Clostridia; order Oscillospirales; family Ruminococcaceae; genus JAGPHI01. The sequence goes on along the minus strand of JAVWEG010000098.1, from coordinate 4,142 downwards.
GCCGAGCCTGTAAGCATATTAGTAGATACCTTTGGCACAGGCACTGTAGCCGATGAGAAAATAGAAGCGGCCGTTGAAAAGGTGTTTGACCTGCGCCCTGCCGCAATAATAAAGGCACTTAATTTGCGCCGTCCTATCTACCGCGCTTTAGCGGCTTACGGGCATATGGGCCGTGAAGATTTAGGTGTGGCTTGGGAAAAAACAGACAAAAAAGACGAATTACTTGCCGCTGTAAAATAATAAATAAAATGCCAATGCGAAATGTGAAAGCATATAGCATTGGCATTTGCTTTTTTAAATTGCGGCAATATATCCGCAAGTTTACTATTTGCATATATTTAATATAAATGTTATTATTAATCCATAATTTTATGAAAAGAGTGACACTATGTTTGCCAAAATCAACAGTCTCGGTGTATATGCACTTGAGGGGTTTGCCGTGAGTGTAGAGGCAGACATCAGCGGCGGCTTGCCGCAATTTGCAATAGTGGGCTTGCCCGATAATGCTGTAAAAGAGGCGACCGACCGTGTGCGCAGCGCACTTAAAAATCTTGGATTTACATATCCCGTAAGCCGCATTACCATTAACCTTGCGCCTGCCGATATCAAAAAAACAGGCCCTGTATACGATTTACCTGTGCTACTGGCAATACTTGCCGCAAGCGAACAGATAAAAGAGCCTGCAAGTGATATCGCGTTTATCGGTGAATTGTCGCTAGACGGCTCTGTACGTGGTGTGAATGGTGTACTGCCTATGATAATAGCTGCTAAAAATAACGGAATTACCACAATATTTGTGCCAAATGAAAATGCAATAGAAGCGGCTAGTGTAGAGGGAGTAACCATTTATCCTGTAAATACGGCTCAAGATGCAGTATCGCATCTGCTTTGTAAATGCTTACTTACTCCTGCCGTACCCACTCCTTTTGGAAATACAGCTCTTGAAGATATGCTCGATTTTGCCGATGTGCGCGGACAGCTTGAAGCAAAACGCGCTTTAGAGATAGCCGCGGCAGGCGGACACAACGTTATTATGGTAGGCTCTCCCGGCACAGGTAAAAGTATGCTGGCAAAGCGTTTGCCCGGTATATTGCCGCCCCTCACTCGTGAAGAAGCGCTCGAAACCACCAAAATATATTCCGTAGCAGGTAACCTTAAACGCGGTGAGGGGCTTGTATCTCAGCGCCCATTCAGAGCGCCGCATCATTCGGTAAGCGCCTCCGGATTATCAGGCGGCGGCAGTGTGCCGCGCCCGGGTGAAATAAGCCTTGCCCATAACGGAGTATTGTTTTTAGATGAATTGCCCGAGTTTCATCGCGATGCACTTGAAATATTGCGCCAGCCCGTGGAGGACGGCACCGTTACCGTAAGCCGTGTGGCAGGCACAGCCACTTTCCCCTGCCGCATTATGCTGATAGCCGCGATGAACCCTTGCCCCTGCGGATATTACGGACACCCTACACGCAGCTGCACCTGCACACAATATTCAATCGATAGATATTTGCAAAAAATATCAGGCCCGTTACTGGACCGTATAGATATACACCTAGAAGTACAGCCTGTAGAATATTCCGATATATCGAGCGATGAGCAAAGCGAAAAAAGCTGTGAAATAGCAAAACGTGTACTTGCGGCACGCAATATACAGTCCTTGCGCTATAAAGGCACAGGCATAGCGTGCAACGCGCAATTGCCGAGTGCTATGCTGCGCCGCGTGTGCCGCCTTACTAAAGATGCCGACAGAATAATGAAAGCCGCATTTGAACGAATGGGACTTTCCGCCCGTGCGTACGACCGCATTTTAAAAGTAAGCCGCACAATAGCCGACCTTGACGGCAGTGAAAAAATAGATATTCAGCATATCAGCGAGGCAATACAATATCGCAATCTTGACAAAAAATATTGGAATACGTAAAGCCCCGTGAATAATTATTGCATTAATTATTGACAATAGCTTTATACAGTGTTAATATGTTTGTATACCCCCACGGGGTGGGGGTACTGTATAATGAAAGGGCTATTATGAATAAAGAAAAATTTAACATTACAGGTATGAGCTGCTCTGCTTGCTCTAGCCATATAGAAAAAGCCATATCTAAGCTAGATGGTGTAGAGCGCGTAAGCGTAAATTTGCTTACAAATAGTATGGAAGCCGAATATCAAGATACCTTGTCGCAAGACAGCATTATCTTAGCTGTGCAAAAAGCAGGCTACGGCGCATATTTGCCAAATGAAAAATTCGATAAAGCATCTGCGCCTATTGAGCAAGAGGCAAATACACTAAAGGCAATGCGCACACGCTTAATAGTGTCGTTTGCATTTCTTGTGCCATTAATGTACATTTCTATGGGGCATATGGTAGGTCTTGCTTTGCCAAGCTTCCTTTCGGGACACGTAAATGCTGTAAGCTTTGCTATGGCGCAGCTTTTATTATGTATTCCGATTGTGTTTATAAACCGCAAATATTACATTTCAGGCACTAAAGCACTTATAGGTCTTGCGCCTAATATGGACAGCCTTATAGCTATAGGCTCTGCCGCGGCACTTTCTTACGGTGTATTTGCAATATGCCGCATAGGGTACGGGCTTGGTATTGGTGATATGGCGCTTGTGGCACAATATCACAGCGATTTATATTTTGAATCTGCCGCCACTATATTAACGCTCATAACGCTCGGCAAATATTTTGAAACCAAAAGCCGCGGTAAAACAAGCGAAGCAATATCTAAGCTTATAAATCTTGCACCAAAAACAGCCACTGTAGAGCGCGGCGGCGCAGAGCTTATTATCCCTGCAAGCGAAGTACTAAGCGGCGATATTGTAATAGTGCGTTCAGGGCAAAGCGTGCCTGTAGACGGTGTAATACTGGAAGGAAACGCAGCCCTTGACGAAGCGGCTATTACAGGCGAAAGTATGCCAATAGAAAAATTTGCAGGTGATACGGTAGTATCTGCTTCTATAAATAAAACAGGCTTTATAAAGCTACGCGCCACACGAGTAGGCAATGATACCACTTTAGCGCAGGTAATACGTCTTGTAGAGGAAGCCAGTGCAAGTAAAGCTCCTATTGCAAAATTAGCCGATAAAATATCCGGCATTTTTGTGCCTACTGTAATAAGTATATCGATTATCGCAGGAATAGTATGGCTATTTTTCGGTGCTACGGCAGAATTTGCACTTTCCATAGCAATATCAGTGCTTGTTATCTCTTGCCCGTGCGCACTTGGGCTTGCCACTCCTGTAGCTATTATGGTAGGTACAGGTAAAGGGGCTGAAAACGGAATATTGATAAAATCGGGCGAAGCTTTAGAGTCTGCACATAGTATTGACACCGTGGTATTAGACAAAACAGGCACTCTCACCGAGGGCAAACCGCGCGTTACCGATATTTTTGCATATGATATCAGCGAAAGCGACCTTTTGCAGCTATCAGCGAGCTTAGAAAACAAAAGTGAGCATCCTCTTGCCGAAGCAATAAAAGAAAAGAACTCAAAGCCGCTTTTAAAAGCAAATAATTTCATTGCCACACAAGGACGAGGAATATCCTGCGATATCGATGGCGCTCATTTAATAGGCGGCAACGCGCAATATATGTTAGACGAAAACATTCCTTTAGGCACTGCAAAGGCTAAAGCAGAGCAGCTTGCAGATGACGGCAAAACACCGCTTATATTTGCTTTAAATGGTAAATTGATAGGCATTATAGCAGTGGCAGATACACTAAAACCCACAAGCGCCGAAGCCGTAAGTGCCTTTACAAGGCTAGGCATAGAGGTGGTGATGCTTACAGGAGACAATGAGCGCACAGCGCGTGCAGTGCAATCGCAATTAGGCATACAGCGCGTAGTGGCAGGCATATTGCCAAGTGGTAAAGAAGCAGAGATATCCGCATTGCAAAAGGCAGGTAAGCGAGTAGCTATGGTAGGAGACGGCATAAATGATGCTCCTGCACTAGCGCGTGCAGATGTGGGCATAGCTATAGGCGCAGGTACGGATATAGCGATAGAAAGTGCCGATATCGTGCTGATGAAAAGCGATTTGCTTGATGCCGTCACCGCTATTCACTTATCACGCAAGGTACTTGTAAATATTAAAGAAAACTTATTTTGGGCATTTTTTTACAATGCGATATGTATCCCTCT
>JAVWEG010000097.1:0-5731 GCA_036641735.1 Oscillospiraceae bacterium | reverse complement strand
TCTTTGGTAATATATCTGACCACATTATACTTATTCAGGACTCGTTTAATAGTGATACTGACAATCTTGTCAGCCATATTTTGCTGATACCTGAAGTGGATTCTCTTGATAGTGTAATGAAGCATTTAGGGGTTGGCGAATGAGTACAATCACCGTGGGCATTGCAGATATAAACATTGCCAAAAACGAGGACATTTTGGTGACCTACGCGCTCGGATCTTGCGTAGGTATTTGTTTGTACGATAGCCAGATAAAATTGGCGGGGCTTGCACACATAATGCTGCCATCAAGCTTACAGCTTGTAAATGTAACCAATCAGCCGTACAAATTTGCGGATACAGGCATTAAAGAATTGCTTAAAATGATGAAAGTAAACGGTGCCAACCCTATGCGTTTACGGGCAAAAATTGCGGGCGGAGCGCAGATGTTCGCCGCATTAACCAATTCTTCGCTTGCCAATATCGGAGGGCGCAATACAGAAGCTGTAAAACAAATGTTAACTATGATGCGCATACCTGTAGTAGCAGAGGATACGGGCAAAGATTATGGCAGAACCTTGTATTTTGATGCAGCTACAGGCACTATGCGTATTAAATCGGCAAAGCTCGGAGAATGGACATTCTAAAAAGATATAAATGTAATAAACATACAGCTTGTGTATTTGCATTGCGTTTATAAAATAAAATCAGGAAACAGAAAGGAGGAGCATATGGCACGCGAGGAAAAAGACAGTCTGCTGTTTTCGCTCTTTAACAAAAGTAAAAAAATAGAGGAAAGCAAAAAAGAAGAGCAAGTGCAGGAAACGTCTATCCCCAATATTGAGGAAAAATCTCAGGTACCACATAAGCCCCTCGAAAAACCGGATGATACGCAATGGAAAAATATTGCGATTGCCACTAATGATGAGCGCTGCAATTGGATGAAATTGTGGATAGATACTAAATTAATGCAAGCGAAAATATTGCGTAGGCCATATGTTTCGCCTATAGATGAAGCAGCGGAAGCAAAAGTGATAAAAGATGCAGAGCGCGAAGTGGCATTAGCAAAAGCTGCGCTTGACGGTGATGATGTAAGCGCTTTGGAAACAGATGAAAAAGAGACTCAAAGCATTGAGGAAAACCAAGAAAATGATGAAAAAGCTATTCCCGAACCGCCTGCGGAATGGGATATCGAGTTTTTGCATACTGTGCTTGCAAACGAGGGCATTACTACAGGCATAAACGATGCAATGCTTGAAAAGCTAACAGTAGAGCCTTATGATGTAGAGTATGTAGTAGCTAAGGGTACGGAGCCGATAAACGGTGAAAACGCTGTACTTACAGAATATTTCAATAAGGATTTACAGCCGCATTTTGAGACGCGTCCCGATGGCTCTATAGATTTTAAAAATATGCACTTAGTAACAAATGTTACTAAAGGAACTGTAATATGTGAAATTACTGCGCCAACACAAGGTACTCCGGGCGTGAATATACGTGGAGAAGTATTAAATCCGCGTGCAGGTACAACGCTATTGTTGCCGCGCGGTGAAAACACCGAGGCGGAGGAAGCCTCGAATATTTCTAAGCTAATTGCTTGCGTAGACGGCAATCTTGTGTATCGCAAAGAGCGTTATTGTGTAGATAATGTATATAGAGTAAATGGTAATGTAGATAATGGCGTAGGCAATATTAATTTTATGGGTGATGTTATTGTAACGGGTGATGTGCTTGAAGGATATGAAATACATACACCGCGCTCTATAAAAGTATTTGGAATGGTAGAGGGCGCGTCCTTATATGCAGGCGAACAAATTAACCTTGAAAAGGGCATAAATGGTATGTCTAAAGGGATTTTGCAGGCAGGTAAAGAAATAACGGCAAAATTTATCGAAAACTGCAATGTGTATAGCGGAAGCGATATAACGAGTGAATCTATAATAAATTCAAAGGTAGAGTGCGACGGCAATATTAAAGTGACAGGCAAGGGGCTGATTACAGGCGGTAAGGTTACGGTATTTGGCAGCGTAGAAGCTAAAGTTATCGGCTCAAGGTCATCTACACCTACTACTATTATATTGGGCATTACACCGAGCATACTTCGCGAGCGCAATGAAATGGATGCACAATATAAAGACGTAAACAATCAGTATTTTGAAATCAAAAAGAACATTTCGTATCTCGAACAGCAAAACGAGCCTGATTATTCGGGGAAACGTCAAAAAATGTTGTCGGGCTTAAATGGCAAGCTTACGCTTGTTACGCTGAAAAAGCAGCGCCTTGAAAAGCGCCGCAATGAAATAGCAGAAGAAATACGCAATGTAGGCACCTGCACGCTTACGTGCCAAGAAACGTTTCCACCTGCAAGAATAAGTATTGGTAATTCCACTTTGATAATAAAAGAAACATATACCAATTGCCGCTTTTATCGCAATTCCGATGGGGATATAAGCGTGGGAATGAAATAAGCAAAATTACAAGGCTATGAACTGTCATAGCCTTGTTTTTTTGTCATATAGTAGATAAAGGGGGTGCTTTATTTATGAGAGACATCATTTTATCTATTATAGGCAAATACGGATATATAGGTGTGCTTTTACTTATAGCTGCGGAAAATTTGTTTCCACCAATACCAAGTGAGGTTATTCTTACATTCGCAGGGTTTGTAACAGGTGAAACAGAGCTTACTTTTGTGGGAATGGTAGTGGCAAGCACACTTGGAAGCTTAGTGGGAGCTGTAATATTGTATGCGATAGGCAGATTTGTTTCTGCCGATAAGCTGGGCGATTTATTAAATGGAAAATGCGGAAAAATATTGCATTTAGAGCGTGAAGATATTAATAAAGCAAGCGTATGGTTTATATCAAAGGGCAGCAAAAGCGTGTTTTTTTGCCGAATGATACCGATATTGCGCAGCCTTATTTCTATTCCCGCAGGTATGGCAAAAATGAAATTTGTAAAATTTATTTGTCTTACTGCTGTAGGCAGCACTTTGTGGAATATACTGCTGATAGGATTTGGCGCGATAGCAGGTGAAAACTGGGAAAAGGTAAATGCAATATTTCAAAAAGCATCGATAAATATTAAAGTGATAGTGATAATTGTATTGATTTTACTAGGCTTATATCTATATACTCATAATAAAAGCAGATATAAAAACAAATCCTGATTGGAATAAATAGCCAATCAGGATTTGTTTTATGTAAATTTAAAGCTTGTTAAAGCTTGCTCTGCGCTTGGTGGATTTAATAAATAATTGTTGTAAACCATCTTTATCATTGTTTATAAGCTTGCTTTTAAGGTTTTCAATTGCATCTACAAATAAATCTATCTCGTCTGTAAGCACGTCCTTGTTCATTAAAAAAAGCTCACTCCACATATTTTCGTTGATGCTCGCTATTCGCGTGAGGTCACGAAAAGAATCGCCTGTATATTCAGCGAGATGTGTGTTGTCGCTTGCGTTCATCAGGCTTACTGCTATAGCGTGTGTAAGCTGGCTTACATAGCCAATCATACGGTCGTGTTCTTCACAAGAAAGCACTGATATATGGGCAAAGCCAAGCGTTGCGGCAAGCTCACGCGCAAATACAATGCTGCTTTCGTCATTGCGCTTTGTGGGCGTGATAATGAAATTAGCGCCGATAAACATATCGGGATTGGAATATTCTACACCGCTCATCTCGCGCCCTGCCATTGGGTGGCAGGCAATAAATGTAAGGTCCTTGCGCAATAGCTGCTGCACCTCGTCTACAATGCCGCATTTCACACCTGTTACATCGGTGATAATAGCGCCGCTTTTAAAAAACTGCATATTATCGCGTACCCATTCAATAAGCGTGTGCGGATAAAGCGCCAGTACTATAGTGTCTGCATTTTGCAAAAGCTCAGCATAATCTGCGGTTTTACCGTCATCAATAATATTGGCTTTTAGCGCGTAGCTGATGCTCGCCTCATTAATGTCTATCGCTGTCACTGTTTTGCCGGCGGCTTTAAGCGCCATAGCATAGCTGCCGCCTATAAGCCCAAGCCCTACTATACAAATATTATTCATCGGATAATTCCACCTTTGCACCTATACTATACAAATCGTCGAAAAAGTCGGGATAGCTTTTGGCTACAGCTTCAGCACCGTTTATTTTTACATCTATCTTAGCGGCAAGAGCCGCAATGCTAAGTGCCATAGCAATACGGTGGTCATTATGAGATGATAAATTATCGGCTGTGTGCAGCTTTGCTTTGGATATAAATATATCGCTGCCTTCACTGTAAATTTTACCGCCAAGCTTTGTAAGCTCCTCTTCCATTGCAGATATTCTGTCACATTCTTTTAAACGCAGCCTTGAAGCATTGTGAATTACGGTATCGCCTTTACAAAAAGTACCAAGCACCATTAATATCGGGCCTAAATCAGGGCAGTCGGCAAGGTCTATTTCGGTGGCGGATAAAGTGGATTTATTGAAGTGATATCCGTCTTGCGTTTTGCTGAATTTTGCGTTGCACCGCTTTAAAATATCAAGAATTGCTTTATCCCCCTGCATAGAGGTATGGCGCAAGCCATTTATTTCCACATCGCCGAGTACACTGCCAAGCACAGCAAAAAATGCGCCTTGAGAATAATCGCCCTCTACTGTGTATTCACACGGATAATATAATTGGTTTCCGTACACCTTAATGGTGTCGTCGCTTATATATTCGGCTTTTATATTAAAATCCTGCAAAGCAGACAGCGTAAGATTTATATAGCTGCGGCTTTCAAACGGAGGAGTAATATGAATAGTGCTGTCTGCACGCATTAAAGGCATAGCAAACAAAAGCCCACTGATAAACTGGCTGGAAACGTTTCCGGGTACAATGTATTCACCTGCTGTAAGAGCGCCTTGTATAGTAATGTTTTTTACGCTTTGGTTAAAATGCAAGCTGCGCTGCGCAAAAATTTCTTTGTATACATTATGCGGACGTTCAAAAAGGCGCTTAGCACCTGTAAAAGATACCTCTTGCCCTGTAAGCGATGCCAAAGGGATAAGGAAACGCAGTGTAGAGCCTGATTCTCCGCATTGAATAGGGCGCATTACAGTGGCAAAGCCGCCTTTACCCTCTATCTCCGCGCTATGCTCGCTTGGCTGTACAATAGCGCCAAGCTGACGTATGCCGCCGATAGTAGCCGCAATATCTTTAGAATATTCGAGATTATATATGCGGCTAAAGCCGCGAGAAAGCCCTGCACACAAAATAGCGCGATGAGCCATACTTTTACTGGGCGGTATCTTTACGCTGCCGCTTATTAGGGACGGTTCAAGAACTGCACGCATAATATATCTCCTTATTTGGATTTTAAAACATTTTTATTACATATCTCTGCCGATTACGCTTGCTATCTTGCGGCATTTATCAATTACATTTTTAAAATTATCAGGCTTTAGGCTTTGCGCACCATCGCTAAACGCGTGTTCGGGATCTGCGTGTACTTCTATTATCAGTCCGTCTGCGCCGGCTGCTACAGCGGCAAGGCTCATACTTTCCACTAAGCGCCAGTCGCCTGTGGCGTGGCTAGGATCTATTATTATCGGTAAATGGCTTTTTTGCTTTAATATTGGTATTACAGATAAATCCAATGTATTGCGAGTGTATTTTTCAAAGGTACGTATGCCGCGTTCACAGAAAATGACATTGTCGTTGCCGCTTGCCATAATATATTCAGCACTCATAATCCATTCTTCTATAGTATTGGCAAGTCCGCGCTTTAATAAAATAGG
>JAVWEG010000096.1:0-5753 GCA_036641735.1 Oscillospiraceae bacterium | reverse complement strand
CGACATTATGCGCCCAAGCTCTGCTCCGAAATAGCCTGTGCCTACTATTGCGTATCCAATAGTTTTCATATGTTTTTTACTCCTTATTTTCTATTTTATAGAGCCTTGTGCAAGCCCACCTGCTATTTTCTTTTGTATAATTGTAAAGAATATTACTGACGGTATAACTACAAGAGCAGATGCTGCCATCATAGTACCCCAGTCCAGTACTTCTTGTCCGCTAAGAGATTTGAGCGCCACGGATACCGTCATTTTGTCGCTTGAGTTCATAAGTATCAAAGAATAGAGAAACTCGTTCCAAGCGTTAATAAAAGTATATATTGCTACGGCTACAAGCCCCGGTGCTACCACAGGCAGCACTACGCTGAAGAATACTCTGAGCTTGTTGGCACCGTCCACTCGGGCGGCTTCTTCTATTTCAAGGGGAACCGTTCTGAAAAACCCGACCAAAAGCCATACCGCATATGGTACAGAAAAAGAAAGATAAACTATCACAAGCCCTATACGCGTGTTCATAAGCCCTGCTTTGCCCATTATAATAGAATAGGGTACAGCTAAAAGTATAGGCGGAAACATATAAGTGGTAATGAGTACGCGTGTCATCATCTTGCCGAAGCGAGGGAAAAAACGCACTATACCATATGCGCCGAGTGCGGATATTGATACTGCTATCAATGTAGTAATGCCTGCTACTATTATGCTGTTGGCGATATTACTTGTGAAATGAAGCTGATTTAGTACGGTTTTATAATAATCGAGTGTTAATTCTTTGGGAAAAAATGCGGTGGGATCGCCTGTCATCTCACCCTTGCTTTTTACAGAGGAGAGCAGTATCCATACTAAAGGGAATATGGCAAACACAGTGAGTATAGATAAATATACATAGCTTACGGATTTGCCAAACCAGCCACGCTTTAATAGCTTTTTAGATTTCATTATTCGCCCTCCTTTTCCCATTTATCGAGAAGTATAAAGTACAGCATACATATCAGTAAAAGGAATATCAGCAATAGCACGGTAACGGCGCTTGAGCGCCCCAGCTGCTTTAGCCCCCAGCCAAGATTGTATGCGTAGATAGGCACGGTCTTTGTAATATTGGCAGGACCGCCGCCCGTGATAAGGAATATGGTATCGAAATTATTAAATACCCATATAGTGCGAAGTACTACGAGCAAGCCTACCACCACACGGATATGCGGCACTGTAATGCGCCTAAATGATTGCCACGCAGTAGCGCCGTCTATCTCGGCTGCCTCGTATTGGTCTTTAGGGACGGTTTGCAAAGCGGATAGCACGTTTACCATAATCAAAGGCGCGCCGAACCAAACATTAATAAAAAGTAAAGTGCCGAACACTAAATTCGGATCGCTGAAAAACTGAGGAGCTACGTCACACAATCCGATTTTTACTAAGAAATTAGGTAAAAATCCGGATACGCCGTTTAATATCCATTTCCACGAAAGTGCTATTACTATAGATGGAAAAGCCCACGGAATGATAAGCGCTGTGCGATAAAAGCCTTGCCCTCTTTTTATTTTGTTTAGAGCGAGAGCTGCGGTAAAGCCTACTAAAATTTGCCCGAAAAGAGACAATACAGTCCATTTTACAGAAGTGAAAAATGCTGCGTAAAATTCGGGATCACTAAGTACTTTAATATAATTATCTAAAAAAACAAATTCGTATCCCGACTTTACAAGATGCTTAGAAGTAAAGCTGTAAAAGATACTTGATAACACGGGATATATAAGCAGCAAGCCTACTATAAGCAGCACAGGCAGCAAAAAAAGAAATCCTGTAATGGAGCCGTTTTTAAAACGCTTTTTCGTTTTCATTATATGTCTCCTTTTTTAAAGCGAGGGTTTAGCACCCTCGCTTTATATGAATTAAGCTATTTACCTACTGTAGAAAAAAGGTCGTTCAGCTTATCCTCGGCTGTTTTGGCAGCTTTGGCAATGTCGGTGCCGTTAGTGATGATATCTTGGAACATATTTTCAATAACCGCCTGTGAAGTAAGCAAGCCTGCCTCTGCACGAGGGCCGTTTTCCATACCGATTGCTGTGCCATAACCAACAGATGTAGAGATAACTTCCATCTCTTTTTGGAACTGCTTTACAGTAGGATCTGCCAAGAACTGCTCGTTTGTAGCTATTTCTTTAAGAGCAGGTAACATTCCTACAGGTACAGATAATAGGAATGGTACATAATATTCAGGCTGATATAAGAACTGTGTAAATGCTTCGCATATTTCAGGGTGCTTAGAGTTTTTCCATATTACCATAGGGATATTAGATGTTTCGTAGCCTGTTTGCTTTTCGCCTGATTTTAGTGTAGGCATTGGAGCGCAGGATATTTTATCCATAAGGTCAGGTGTATTCGTTTTTACACCACCAATTTGGAAGCCGGAGTTAAAATCGAACGCATTTTTACCTTGATAATACAAAGTAGCTTGGTCTAAAACATTAAAGTTAATGGAGTCCTTCGGAGAATTGGTTTTGTACATATTTACCCAATATTTAATGCCATCTATTGCGGCGGCGCTTGTAAGATTGGCTTTGCCGTCTTTGGATAAAAGTGTTTCGCCTGCGCTTCGCACATAAAAGTTAAGATAGCGAGTAGCCATCATATCATTGGTGCCAAGAGGTACGGAGCAGCCATATGTTTTACCGTTCTCACCTTTGTTGATAGTAGTAGCGGCATTTAGAAGCTCATCCCAGGTTTTAGGTACTTCGAGCTTGTATTTCTCGAGCAAATCTTTACGATACCACATTACCTGTGCGTGAGAATAAAGCGGCACTGCATAGCATACACCGTCTTTAGTCATCTCTGTAAGAGGGGCTTCGTAAAAGCGGTCACGTCCGATAGTGTTTATCAAATTATCCATAGGAATAATAGCATCGGCATCTATCATTTCCACTACGTGGTTAGGAAGCGCGGTACTCATATCAGGCACGTTGCCCGAGGCGATGCCTGTAGTCCATTTAGTGTAAAAATCTGCCCAAGAAAAAGTTTCGATATTGATTTTCACTCCCGGGTTTGCTTTAGTGAAGGCTTCGGCCGCGGCTTGGATAGTATCAAGACGTCCGCCCTGTGTAAATGAATGCCAAAATGTAATTTCACCCTCAAGCGGCTTTGCCGACTCTGATGTTGTGGTAGAAGCAGGTGTGCTTGCAGGCGGTGTTACTGCCGACGATGCAGGTGCGCCACAGCTTGCAAATGCAGTGGCCGCCATCATAGCGGCTAAAGCAATGCTTGCTGTTTTTTTGATAATTGATTTTTCCATATTTCTTTCCTCCTAAAAAATTTGTGTGCCGATATTGCGGTATCGGCTTACCTTGCAAAATTATTATAGCCAAATGAAAAAACTTTTCATAGCTCAAAAACAGAGCAATAATATAAGAAATCGATTACTTTATGAGCGTATTATTGTTATGTAACAACAAAATGATAAAAAGTTTGTGCAAATTTACTAAGCTTAAGCTTCGTGCGACATCTTGCGATATTCTTGAGGTGATAGCCCAAACACCTCTTTAAAGCATTTGCCAAAATAACTTGGCGCTTCAAATCCGAGATTGTATGAGATAGTGGAAATAGGCTCTGTGGTTACGAGTAAACGTCTTGCGGCATTAGTCATTTTAGTTTCTTTTACAAATTCGTATATGGTTTTGCCTGTCTGCGATTTAAATAAGCGCCGTAAAGTACTTTCGCTGATATCCGCTATGCCGCACATCATTTCTCGGGAAAGATTTTCTTCGGGGTGAGCGATGATATAATCGAGTACCATTGTTATTCGAGGGTCACTGTTTTGCACGGATTTTGCGGCGCGGCGCTGAATACTTGCAATGTCAAAAAGCGCTTCACGCTCTTTGCGGTCCTCTGAGACGGTGTCGTCATAATAATCATTTTTGTCTTGAGTACGTGCAAGAGCAGCGCAAATAAGATTGAGATAGCCGCGAACTTCAAGCATTTTATAATTGCGCTTAGAAATGGCACTTTCGTATAATGCTTCAAACCAAGTGCCGATTATATGTTCTTTGCCAAAGGTAAATTGATACGGGATATTCCAAAGATTGCGCAGCATATCCATCTCTTGCAAGCGAATAGAGCCGACAAAGCGCACACTGATAAAGCATACTTCCTCGTTTATGGCAGCGCCCGATAAAATGCTGCCTTGTGGAATATAAAAGGTGTCGCCTGCGTGTACTGTGTAATGCTGCTCACCGAGCGAAAAAACAGCACTGCCTGAGACGACATATCTGAATAGTGAATACGGCGTGGCAGTGGGAGGGTATGCCCATTTATCGGAAAAGCGGTATTTGTCTACATAAAGAAATGTAGGATAATAGTCAAAATAAATAGCTTCCATTTTATCACCTCAAAAGTATGATATCATATTTCACCTTTAAATAATACTAATCACGCATATAGTAAGCGATTTATTATAGTATTAATCAAAAATTATATATTTACCTTTGCTTCTCAATGCTATAATATATACATAATATAAGGGGCGGTGATGTAATGCCACAAGATTTATACAAATACTATCCATCTGCCGCAAGTACAGATGAGTGGTGCCGAGGGATATTGGCGGAGTGCGCCAAAGTAAAGCTTAAAGCAAAAAAGCTTGATATTTGCAATATTAAAGAGCAGTTTGGCAACAGCCCAAATACGCTTGTGAATAGTTATTACGAATTTAGTGCCGAGGGGCGCGAGACTTTTTATGGATATTGGCAGCCGTCTTATACAGATAGAGCGCCGCTTTTAATCAATTTGCCCGGATATGGCGGATATATAAGCACACACGCGCAGCTATGTGACGAAGGATTTCATATACTGCATATTTCGCCGCGCGGATATGTAACACCGAGCGGAGCAAGAGACGATATGCGCCTTGCAAACGGAAATTGGCCTGTGCTTGTGAAAACCGCGCGCGGACAAGAGGGCGGATATAGAGACTGGCTGTGCGACTGCGTGCTTGCAATATTATGGGCGGCAAATTTACAGCAGGTGATTAGTGATAAGATAAGCTTGTTCGGCACTAGCCAAGGCGGAGGCACGGCATTGCTGCTTGCATCTATTTTACAGGGTAAAATAACTTGCGTGTGCGCGGATTTGCCATTTCTCACTGCCATAGCGGATACACAGCTAAAGGGTGAAGCCTATGGATTATTGGCAGACGTGTATAATGAGATGCCGCACGAAACATTTTGGCGCAATGTCGGAATAGTAGATACTGTAAGCCACGCGCACAGGCTGCATATGCCTATTATGCTTTGCGCAGGAGGCAAGGACGATGTATGTCCGGCAAGCACAGTGGAAAAATTGTTCGGTTTACTGCAAGGCACTAAGCAATATACGTTTTTGGAAAATCAAGTGCATACGCACTCGCGCAGCAGTATGTTTTTGTTTAAAGCTTGGCTTAATATGTACGGAAAATAAAAAATCGGCTACAAGCAAAACCAAAATTTTGCTTGTAGCCGATTTTAAAATTGAATTATAAATTTGCCATACTTTGCTTTATGTCGTCTAAAATATCTTCTACGTTTTCAAGACCTACGGAGAAGCGTATCATACCCGGATTAATGCCTGCTGCCACTAGCTGCTCATCTGTAAGCTGACGATGAGTGGCGCTCGCAGGATGCAATACACAAGTGCGGATATCGGCTACGTGTACTTCGTTTGATGCAAGCTTTAGCCCGTCCATAAACTTTACAGCCGCTGATTTACCGCCCTTTATCACGATGGATATTACA
>JAVWEG010000095.1:0-5858 GCA_036641735.1 Oscillospiraceae bacterium | reverse complement strand
GCAATAATTTTTGCTTTGCGGTCAATTTTTTACAAAGAAATTTTTAAAAGGCAGTGTGTCGATGAACTTTTTTAAATCTATAAGTATCTTCTATATTAGATAAGAAAATTGTTGTAAATAAAAATATCAAACATTTCGCAACAAAAAAACACGCTTTACAACATTTTATCACATTCTGTATGCGTTTTTTTATACAATTACTAAAGATAATAAAAATCAGAAGATTATTTAAAACAAAAATAAAAAGGAGGATACCACAATGTTTGAAAATGTAGTATTAGGCTTTTGCGTATGGGATATACTTGCGGCACTACTTTTAGCGGCAGTAGTTGTTGCGTTTGTAGTACAACAAAAAAACCACAAGAAACGTATGAAACAGTATAGTGAAATGCAAAACACCGAAGAAACATAAAGGCAATTCATTTAAAAACAGAAACACAAAGCTACCGGTAGTTCATTTGTAAAACAGTAAATTAGCCGGCTGCAAACGTGTGAGTGTATATCTCGTGCGGTGCGGCCGGCTATAGTTTTGCACAGCAATTTTACTTTTGATTGTACTACTCAAAGCATTGTCTTTGCTGTATGCAACTTGATAAAAGGCTCGAGTACAAGGACAATAACAAGTCAAGCTGCTATAGCAATAAAAAAACGGAGGAATTGTAATGAAAAAACAAAGTATGAATTTGGCGTTTGGCATACGCTTTGCGATAATTGTTTTGTGTGTAGTAATAATGGCAGGGACTATGCTGTTTAACGCTGCAAAAATACAAGACAATAAAGAATATGTTACGCAGATGAATGATGCGGTAAATACTCTGTATGCATCAGAAACAGGGCATTTAAAATGGAGCAGCAATTTATCTGCTGCAATAGATTACGGCACGCCTTTTACAGGAAGCTTAAATGAAAAAGAATGTGTACTCGGCAAGTATATTTATAGTGACAAGGTACAAAACGATTTATCGCTAAAAGAAACAGTAAGTAAAATAGAGGCGCTGCATAAAGATATTCATCAGCTTGCAGGTTCTGCTTTAAAAATTGCACCTACAGATAAAGTAGCTGCCAATAAAATATATAAAGATGAAATTCAAAATGATATCAGCTCTTTACTTGTTTTATTGGATAATGCTATACAGGATAGACAAACGCTGGCGGTGCAAGCTGAAAACAGCTTGGATAGTTTTGTAAAGCTAACGGGCTTTGCGGCAATTGGGCTAATGCTGCTAACACTAATTGCGTGCTTTAATATGTATGTATATATTAAAAATCAAATAGGAAAGCCAATTTTACATATCGCCAAAACGGCAAAGCAATTGGCAGAGGGTGAGCTTAATTTAGACTTTTCTTCTAAAAGTACAAATGAAGTGGGCGAGCTTGGATTGTTACTCAATTCATCGGTGCAAACAATAGCTGAATATGTGGAGGATATAGATAGAGCAATGTCTGAATTTGCGGCAGGTAATTTTAACGTTGTGCCGTCACAGCCATTTATTGGAAATTTTAAAAATATCGAAATTTCAATTGGCAGTTTTATAACGAATATGAGCGAAACTTTAAAAACAATTTCGCAATCATCTAATCAAGTATCCAGTGGAGCAGAGCAAATATCGGGTGGAGCGCAGGCGCTGGCACAAGGCGCTACAGAGCAGGCGAGCGGAGTAGAGGAGCTGTCGGCTACAATTAACGAGCTATCTTCACAAGTACAGCAAACTGCTGCCGATTTTAAAGAAATTAATGATATTATGGGAATTACTTCCGGAGAAGTAAGAGATGGCAGCCAAAAAATGGAAGATATGACAAGCGCAATGGACGATATAATAAAGTTTTCTCAAAAAATAAGCAGTATTATTAAAACAATTGACGATATCACGTTCCAAACTAATATATTGGCACTCAATGCGGCGGTGGAAGCAGCGCGAGCGGGAAGGGCAGGTAAAGGGTTTGCAGTGGTGGCTGATGAAGTACGCAGCTTGGCACAAAAATCGGCTGAAGCAGCAAATGATATTACAGCTTTAATAGAAAATTCCATTAAAGTGGTAAATAATGGAGCAACGCTTACAGAAGAAAGCTCAGGAGTGTTTAAAAACATTGTTTCAATGTCGGATAAAATTACTACAAAGGTAGAAAGTGCCTTCATTGCATCTGAAAATCAAGCATTGGCTATCAGACAAATCGTTACAGGAATAGAGCAAATTTCGTCTGTGGTGCAAACAAATTCCGCCACAAGTGAAGAGAGCGCTGCAGCTAGTGAAGAATTGCATAGCCAAGCACAATTGCTAAAGGAGCTTGTATCAAAATTTACATTATTTAATGTTTAAGGCAAATTAAAATGAAATAAGAAAATGTTTTATTGTGAATTATAGCATTCTTCTGTAATTACAATTCAAAAGAAAGAGATGACAACTAGATGTTAAAAAAGTTTTCGCAATTTAATGCAGGTATGCTGGAAATTATGGCGGAATGTAAAGATAGCTATATTTTTATGGAAGATACAAAAACACATTATTACAGATGGTCTCAAAACGCAGTTAATTTGTTTGATTTTAAAGGAGAATATTTTGAAAACAAGAATATGTGGGAGTCGATAATTTATCCGAATGATTTTGACGGATTTAATGAAGCTCACAATATTCTGAAAAATGGCGGTCAAACACAGATAAGCAACGAATATCGCTTTAAAACAGCTGACGGCTCTTATGTATGGATGCATTGCAACGGCTGGTATGTGGCAGAAAAAAACGGTATGCCGCCTGTAATTATAGGAATAATAAGTAAAGTGGATTTGCAAAGCACCGTTGATACCGTCACGAATTTAAAGGGCAATTATGATTTCAGAATGGCTTTGAGTGAAATAGTGAAGCAAAGCGAAGCACGTTCTATTTTGATTTTGGGTATAGATGAATTTAAAGAAATAAACGACCTTTATTCTTATTCTTTTGGAGATAAGGCGCTTTGTGCTTTTGCACAAAAAATGATGGAGCTTGTTCCGCAAGGAGTGTCTATTTATCGTTTGGACGGTGATGGGTTTGGAGTAATATTTCCGAGCGGCGATAAAGAGGAAGTAATACAATATTACAACACTATAAAGAATATTGCACAGAAAAGCATTAAGATAGACAAAGACAGTATTTCATTTACTTTATCTGCGGGATTAAGCGAATATCCTGATGACGGAAATGATAGCGAGCTGCTGTTTAGAAATGCCAGAATGGCATTGCGTAGTGCAAAGACTAAGGGAAAAAATCAGTTGGCTGTTTTTTCAGAAGACATTTTAATGAACGAGCATTATAAAATGCGGCTTCTGGGCAATTTGAGAGAAGCAATAAAAATGGGATTTAAAGGCTTTTCTTTATTATATCAGCCAATAATAAGGGCAGATAACGGGAAAATAAACGGCTGCGAAGCATTATTGCGCTGGAAAAGCAATGAGTTTCCAAACGGGGTATCTCCTTGTGAGTTTATACCGATATTAGAAGAAAGCGGCTTAATTCTCGAAGTAGGCGCTTGGGTATTGGATACTGCGGCGGCACAATGCGCTGTGTGGAGCAAGCTAATGCCCGAGTTTCAGATGAATATAAATGTTTCGAGCGCGCAGTTTGAAGATCCGGGCTTTAAATTTTTGGTAGTTGATGTTTTGGCACAACACGAAATTCACCCATCAATGATAACTTTAGAGCTTACTGAGAGCGGTAAGATTATCGATACAGTTGAAATGCAGCACGTATTTGATTTTATTCGTGGACAAGGCGTTAAAATAGCATTTGATGATTTTGGAACAGGATATGCTTCGCTTGGCATTTTTAGAGTATTAAGTGCAGACGAGCTAAAAATTGACCGTTCATTTTTAGAAAGAATTTCATATGATGTAACTGACCAAAAAATTATAGCTCAAATAGTGAGCTTGTGTCATAGTATGAATATGACGGTTTGCATTGAAGGAATAGAAACGCCTGAGCTTGAAGCGATTGTAAAGCAATTAGGCGCTGAGCTTTTGCAGGGATATTATTATAATCGTCCTATGCCTGCAAGTGATTTTGAGCTTGAATATTTTGGCTCACAGCCTACAAATAAGGACGTTGATATAGAATTGCTTCCGCCGGAGCATAAACAAAGTATGGTTTATGCACCGTTTCGTCCGGCACAGCCAATGAGCCGTGAAGATGTGGTAGATAACGCTTTTGCAGGTATTTTCCAAGTGGGAATGGATCACGAATTTACGTTTTTAACCTGTAATGAGGGATATAGACGAATGCTTGGGTATACAGCGAAAGAGATGGACGAAAAGTTCAAAAATCGCGCGCTTGGCTTTGTTCATCCTGATGATATGATATTTGTTAATGAAGAAATTCGTCGGCAATTAAGTCTTGGCGACACTGTTACTATAGAGTTTAGAATAGTAAAAGCAAATGGGGAACCGATATGGATTTTAGGTACAGGAAATGTAGTGAAAAGCCGTCACGGCGGAGCGAGCCTTATTGTAGTAATCATCGATAACGATAAAGTCAAAATGAAGAACCTTGAAATAGAAAAAGCATACAAATTTCAAAAAAGTATTTTAGAAAATGTAGTTACCGGAATTAAATGCGTGCGTTTCGATGCACAGTTTACAATTGATTATATTTCAATGGGTTTTTTAGCAATACTGGGATATTCACGCGAAGATATCGATACGCTTTACGATGGTAAATATATTAATATGATTTACGAAGAAGATCGCAAGCTTGTAATAAATGATATCTTAGAGCAGCTAAAAGTGAGCAATATTGTTACTATGCACTATCGTACACCGTGTAAAGACGGTAAAATGATATGGGTGGAAACCATTTCAAAGCTTTGCCCACCTGATGAAGACGGTATCCAGCGTGCATATTCAAGCGTTATCGGCATTACAGATGCAGATGGTGAACATAAAGCCAATCGTGGACTAAATGTTTACAACAGGTATCAAGCGGCTGTGCAGCAATGGGGCGATATTTTATTTGAATACGATTTTCAAAGCGGTACTATTTCTTTTTCGGATAATTTTACAAGTGTATTTGGACGTTCTTGTCAGTCAACCGTGGAAAACGAAATGCAATATATACATAAAGACGACCAAAAAGCAATTAAAGAAGCTTTCGAAATAGTACATCAGGGTAAACAGCCGCAGCCTGTAGACTTGAGAGCAATGACTGCTATCGGAGATTATCATTGGTATTGCATTAAATTTACATTACCGGATAAATTTGGCGATGTTCCTGTGTCGGCTATAGGTAAAATAAGTGATATCGATGCAGAAAAAAGGGAGCGTGACAGCCTTTTACAACAGTCTCAATGTGATATAATGACGGGATTGTTAAACAAAGGTACAACGGAAGAACAGGTACGAAAATTAATTTCCAAAACAAATGGCAATATGAAATATGCGCTGTACATTATTGATATAGATGATTTTAAAAAAATAAACGATAAATTGGGACATTTTAACGGAGATAAAGTAATCTGTGAAATAGCAAACAGGATAAAAAAATCGTTTAGAGAAAATGATATTGTAGGGCGCGCAGGCGGAGACGAATTTTTGGCATTTATTCCGTATCAAGATGACGATTCTAAAATAGTAGCTGCCACACAGCGGCTTATGGAAAAAGTGCGTCAAGATATAAATTTGGAGCAAGTTATGTGCAGCATAAGTGTAAGCGTGGGCATTGCTTGCTATCCATCTGACGGTACGCAGTTTTATGATTTATACAGACGCGCAGACAGCGCACTTTACAGAGCAAAAGAGCTAGGCAAAAACGCGTTTTGTTTTGCAGCAAAATAAATGGATATAAAAGCTGTAGTGAAAGGCAAAACTTACACTCAGATAGCGTAGTAGTTAA
>JAVWEG010000094.1:0-5879 GCA_036641735.1 Oscillospiraceae bacterium | reverse complement strand
CTTGCCGATAATATGTTTTCACTTGCAATTAAAATTGGTATGCTTGCCTGTACGGTTGGCTGATAGGTTCCGCTAATTCCATAAAGCAGCATTAACACCACTATAATTAGAGGTACTAATGCTACTTTTCCGATGGATAGAAAAAATACAAAGATAATACCTGCTGTCAAAAAATCGAGGGCAACCATAATGTTGCGTTTGTTTATTCTGTCTGCTAAAATTCCACCCAAAAACGATAAGAATATCATTGGCAAAAAAGAGCAAGCCGTCACAATTCCAAATAGCGCAGGGGAATTTGTTTCTCGCAAGAGATAAAGAGGAAGTGCAAAGCGTAAAATTCCATTTCCAAATAGCGATATGATTTGCCCGATTACAATAAGTATAAAATCTTTTCCATATTTTGTTTTCATAATTCTCTCCCTATAATACCGACCGTCGGTATGTATTCTTTTAAAAATAATCTGCCCATTACGAGCAGTTATTTTTGCTTAAATTGATTGTAGTGTGCGCAGTACTTCATATATTGTTCCATTATGTCGTCGTCTAATAGGTCAATTCCGATACCGCACAAAAGCACTTTGAAAAAGCGGAGCTTCTGTTGCAATTGTAATATTGTCGTTTGCTCAATCATAGGGTTAATCCAAATATTCAGCAGTGTAATGAGTACACCTGCAAGCTCTTTTGGGTAATCGGTTTTAATCGAGCCGTCTGCCATTCCCTCTCGAATAATTGGCTCAATATAGCGAGGCGCGACCAGCTCATAGCTTGAATGAATTTGGTTCATTAAAAATTTGGGATCGGATATAATTTTATCCTGCATAGCAATCACAGCATCGTTGTTTGGATTTGTATAGGCTGACCTAATCATTTCTTTTAACTTTTCATAGCCGTTTTTTGTTTTATCATCACGCATCTTATCATAATAAACAATATTTTCCTCTCCGATTTTGCTACAAACTGCTTCGAAAATATCCTCTTTAGACTTAAAATGATGATAAATAGCACCTTTAGAGAGTCCGCCTAAGTGATTGATAATATCTTGAATTGATGTATTCTCGTAGCCCTTTTCAATGAAAAGCTTGAGCGCTTCTTCTAAAATCAGCTTCACAGTTTCTTCAGGATATTTGTTTCTGGACATATAGTATTCACCTACTTCGTATACATACCGCTAGTATCTATAATATCATACATCAATTTTTATGTCAAGTGCTAAAGATTTAAACAGCACAAAATATTTGCCGGAAATCCGCTAAAGCAAAGCTTATTCAGTCTTTGAAAAAAACAACCGAGCGACATCATCAAAAATAAGGGGCAAACTATCGAAAATGCCAGTGAAAAGCTATTCATATTGGCATAGCTCAATCAAATTTCCATCGGGATCGCGCAGGTAGAGGGAGCGCATTTCACCTCTTACTCCGTGCCGTGTTACAATGCCAAGCTCTATGGAAATTCCGTGTGCAAGAAGGCTATCCTTGCAAAGCGCAAGGTCACTGTCTATTTCAAAACAAAAATCGGCGCTCCCTGTCTGCACATTTTTAGCTTTTGGCTCAAGCTCATTCCCCTTGCTGTGGATATTGATTTTAAAATCGCCTGAAAACAGCTCCCATCGCCCTCCTGCATCCTGCGCTCGAAAGCCAAGTGCTTCATAAAAAGCGATACACTCGGAAAGCTTGGCGGTGGTGATGACTATGTGGTCAACCTTGCATATCATTTCGCCGCCTCCTCGTGGAGATACAAGCCCTTTAGCGTATACTGTGCCAAAATATGTCCGTCCATCTTGTGATGAAGCTCGTTGAATAAAAAGCCGTTTTTCAAATCAAGCATACTGTCCAGTGCATAGACGTGCAGCTCGTACAGATGCGGTGCATCGGGCGGACACATTCCACCGTAAAAGCTGGAAAGCGCTACACTTTGTTCGCCGCCCTGCATACTCGTCCAACTGTTTGCACCCTGCACAAAGTCGGTTGCGGTTTGGCTTTCATTTTCCAAAAGCTCGGTGCGCGTGATATTGGCAGCTAACCAGTGAATCCACGCAAAGCCGCCGCTGATGGGATATGCGTCTTTATCCTCCAAAACCAGTGCGTAAGAAACCGTTCCCACGGGCGCATCTTCCACACGAACAGGAATGGAGCAGGTGGGAATTCCGCTCTCGCTGAACTGCGTTCCGCGCTTGCCATATTTATCGTCGAATACACCGTCGACCATTCCACTGCTGTAAACCTTCATAATAAAAACCTCCTACAATTATATTTGATAGCTATAGTATATCGCTGTGGGGCTTGCTTGTAAATTACCCACTTTTTCGTGGGTGCTGTGCAATGAAAAAGAACGTTATCACACGATAACGCCCTTTTCACGCAGAATATCCGCCATATTATTTTCCATCATATAATCAATACCCACAGACTGCATAATTCCAAGCGCCTCAAGCATTTTCTTTCCTCGTTCCTCCGTGAGAAAATATTCTACGTGCAGAGGAAAGCCCTCGTAAGTTTTTTTATCCACGAGACCAAAAGCAATCAATTCTTTCAGCTGTTCAAGCAGCATCTTTTGCGTGATGCCCTCGATATCCTTTTCCAGCTTGGAAAGCGAGGTGTGTCCCAGCCTCAGCCGCCATAAAATGATAGTTTTCCATTTTCCTTTAATCATATCATGAGTTAATTCCAGTGGACAAGTGTACTCTTTGCGAAGCAGCATACGAAGCACCTCCTAAATATTTTTGCTCAGCCGAGATTTATTATAAATATTTTATCACAGAACAGCATTTGCTTCAACAAGCTAAATATGAATTGCTCACTACACTTATGTATTTCACTTACAAAAGGCGGTTTTTAGTAAAAGTGATGAAGCGGTATTTACAAAGGTACGGATTTATCATTACGGTGTAAGCTTTTATTGCGCAAATGCTTGTGATATTCTACTTTTTATGATATCATATTGTATACAATTAATTTGCAATTCAAATATAAAGAGTGCAATATTACCAATTAATGCTTTTGGGGAGAATGAAAATGATTGACGTTAAAATATTACTTGGATCGCCACTTTTAAAAAAATTTGCGTCAGGCACTATGATATGCTCTGAAAATGATAGGCAAGTAGAATCAATGTATATTATAGTGTCGGGAAAAGTGGGGAAAATTACGGATTTCACCACACCAAATGAAAAATGTGCGGAAATACTGGAAAGCGGAATGATGTTTGGTGAGATGGGCGTTTTGTGCCACGTCGCACGAGATGCTGCTTATGTGGCACTGGAGGATGTAAACGCTGCGGTTGTAAATAAGATGGCTTTGCTTGAGCTGATACGTAAAAGCAGTGAAACGGCATTGCAGATAATGGACTTAATGTGTAATGCGCGATTAAGAGATAAAAGCGAAATAAAACAGCTAAATGACGAGAAAAACAAGCTGTTCAAAATTAGCAAAATAGGTGAGGACGAATTTTACAAGTCGATGCTTTTTCCTGATGGGCATAAGGAATATAATGTGGTGCGTCCTGTGGAATATGAGCAATTTTTGTTTAAAAGAGCATATACCTGTCCGCATTGTCAAACGCAATTCAATGATTTTATGCAGCTTTCCACAAAGCTTATACCGCAAGGGCAATTAAGCTGTGATATGAGAAGAAAGTATAAAGATTTTGAGCCTTTATGGTATGATGTGATGACTTGCCCGAACTGCTATTTCAGCGCACTTGAAGGTAATTTTAATGCAAAAATACGTTTGCGCAAGGAGCGTTATGAGCAAAAGCTTGACACCGTTCATAATAGAGTGAAATTTAATTTTGAACAGACAAAAAATCTGGACAATGTATTTGCATCGTATTATATTGCGCTTATCTGTGCAGACGGATATGATAAAAAAGAACAGATTAAAGCTAAAATTTGGCTTTATCTATCTTGGCTGTACAACGATGTGGAAAATAAAGAAATGGAAATTTTTGCGGCAGGCAATGCGTATGAGGCAATGCTGAATTATCTAGATACTCAAACATTGCCGACAGATGCAGACCAATCCAACAATATGATATTAGGCGCGCTTGCAAAAAAAATAGGGAAAAACGAGGATGCAATAATGTATCTTAATAAGGCAAGGCGCGCGACAGTTAGTAAGCCTGTATTTAAACAGCTTGCCGAGCGAGAAATAGACGAAATACGTGAAGCGACAGTAAAATAATAACAAAACCGCGCAGTAAAATGGCATTTGAACCGCCTCCTGTCAAGTAGACAGACTAAAAAAATATTCAGTTGCTTTAATTCCGCTCTGCTATGCAGCAGGGCGGAATTTTTCATACTGCAATAGCGTAATGAAATTCCATTGGTGTCATACGATGGAGTCGCCTTTGGTAACGCCGTGTGTTGTAAAAAGTGATATATCCCTCAATCGCTGCTACCAGCTCATCTGCAGATGTGAACTTGTGAAGATAATACATCTAAAATTTCAGTATTTCCCAGAAGCTCTCCATTGGCCCATTGTCAATGCAATGTCCAACCCGTGACATACTCTGCCGCATATGCACCGCCTCCAATTTTGCATAGAATAACTTACTTGTATACTGATATCCTCTGTCACTGTGAAATAGAGGGTGTGCTTTTGTATTTTCTTTTACCGCATCATTTAAGGTGTCGAAGACAAGCGGATTGTTGTTGCCGGCTCCAATTTGGTAAAATATTATGCGTTTGTCGTACAAATCTAAGATTGCACTCAAATACAACTTTATCCACTCTCGCAGTTGCTTATCGCTTGATATTTCATATTTTCTGCATATTTCACGCTGGCTTCCATTTACGGTAAGAAATTCTTCTACTGCTTTTATTTTTAACTCCTTACTATATTTCTTGTTCCTTCTTCTTGACATAACAATAATCCCCCTAGTGTAGTCTCGAAATTTTTGTTATTTCAAGTGTCTACTCTAAGGGGATTATATCAAATTTTCGCTTTGTACGGCAATGTTTTAATGAAATTATACACCGAAAACTTCTACTGTTTTTTTGAGTTTTTCTCTTATGGGCAAATTATACGGACAGCGCTGCTCGCATTTGCCGCAGCCTATGCAAGCGCTTGCCGTCACCTTCATCGCGAGATATCGGGCGCGTCCCCACTCGGCAAGGTCATAATGCTCAAGATATCCTTGCATTACAAAGCAAGTGGGAATATCTATGCCCACACTGCAAGGGGCGCAATAGCCACAGCGGCGGCAAAAATCTCCGCTTAGCTCGGTTTGTATTTTTTCGATTTCTGTTTTTTCATCGTCTGTTAAAGGAGATAAATCATTGGCGGCAGAAATATTTGCGCGCGCTTCGTCCATAGTGGCCATACCGGGAATGGCTACGGTGCAGCGTTTATCACTTAGGCAATAACGCACAGCGAGATGTCCGCTTTCAATATTGCCGCCCGCAAGCGGCTTCATTGCGATAAAGCCTATGTTTTTTTCTGCGGCTGTATCCATTGCGGAAAATCCCTGATTTTCCACAATATTAAACGGAAACATCACCGTTTCAATCTCACTGTGTGTCATCAGCTTTTCAAGAGTGTCCGCAGAATGAGCGGTAGCGCCGATATGCTTTATTTTGCCCGCGCTTTTAGCTTCCAATAAGGCACGCATTGCTCCGTTTTCAGAAAAGACAAGCTCCAAATCCGCTTCAGTGCGTGGATTGTGTAGCTGATAAAGGTCTATGTAATCTGTATTTAAATTAGCGAGGCTTATATCAATATCTCTTGCCATATCGCTGTAGCTGCGAGCCATACTTTTGGTGGCAATAATATATTTTTCGCGCAATCCTCCCGAAAGCGCGTATCCGAGATATTCCTCAGATACAGTGTATCCGCGAGCTGTATCGATAAAATTTACACCGTTTTGGGAAAGATATTCCAATA
>JAVWEG010000093.1:0-6039 GCA_036641735.1 Oscillospiraceae bacterium | reverse complement strand
AAAATACCGGTGTTAAGCCATTGCGAACTATAGCGTGTGTAGTGGATGCAAATGTAAATGGTGTTGTTATCACTTCACCTTTTAAATTCAGTGCTTGTAATATCATCTCTAAAGCTAGATGTCCATTAACAAACAATGACATATTTTTTACATTTAGCCGCTTTTTAAGCTGCTCTTCAAACTGTTGATGCATTGTTCCCATATTTGTAAGCCAATGGCTATCCCAAATCGGTCGAATTTGTTCTGTATATTCATCAAAATCCGGCATTGATGAACGCGTTACCGGAATAATTTTATCACTCATTGTTTGTCTTGTCCTTTTCATCAAAATTCATTGTTTTTCTAATGCAATAATTTGGCAATTTACTATGTGCTATATACAGTCTACCAAGATATTCACCCAAAATACCAACGCAGATTAATTGCAAACCGCTAAAAAATATAATGCAAACAATTATAGATGTCCAGCCCGATAACCCTACATTAGGATTTATTAGCCTGTTGATAATCATCGCAAACCCAATGAGCCCGCTTATACACGCAGTCATAAATCCAAATAAAGTCGCCATTCGTAACGGTTTCACAGAGAAACTCAATAATCCATTAACCCATAATGAAATTAATTTTTTTAATGTGAAATTTGATTTTCCTTCCGCTCTGCTTCTATGCTCTACTTCAATATTAGAAATTCGGTCTGTTGAAGCATAAATTATTCCAAAAAGATAAGGATTTCCATTTGTGTATTTCAGTAAATTCTCCTTAATAAATGGTCTAAATGCAAAAAAGCTGTTGCTTCTTATTCCTTTCGGCTTGCCCGCCATTATCTCTGCCATTTTATAATTTAAATTGCTTCCAAATCTTCTAAATGCGTTTTCTTTTTGCTCTTGATATTTAGCAAACACTACATCCATATCTTTGTTAATTAGCTCTTCCAATAAATCAATAATCGCGCCGGCAGGATGCTGAAAATCATCATCCATACTTACAAGATAAGTACCGCTTGCCAAAGAATACCCTGCCATCATCGCATTTACCTGTCCACTGTTTTTAGCTAAATCTATCAGTTTTATTCTAGCATCGTCTATGGCAAGTTTGCTTGCTACTTGCAGTACGTTATCCTTACTATAGTCGTTTACAAGAATAATTTCAAATTTACATTTATTTTCTAAGCTCGTTCGTATTTCGTTAACGACTAGCTCAATCGTTTTTTCTGAATTGTACATTGGAATAATTATTGAAATAAAATCTTCACTTTTCAACATTTAAATATTGTCCTTCCGTCTGCATTAATATGTACCTTATCTAAGTAACTCTATTATACATCTAACTGCCGCATATTTACAATAGTAACTCTTACAAATGTAAGTATTGAATAAGATTGTTTTTGTCTGAATTGCAATTATCTTATATCTTAGTATCTGTTTGACATCACAAACACATAATTAGTGGTAGCGGAGCCGCCGATATTCAGCATTGCGCCTGTATGCACATTATTTAGCTGATATCCATTTGCTTTTCCTGTGAATTAATTTGCCTGCTCTATTTGAATGTTGAATAACTTATCTCCATATTTTGTTGAAGCAATATCTTTTTGTATTCTTCTTTAAGTAATCTATACCAGTTTAAATCCTTCAAAACACCCTTTATCATAATATGCTTTGCAAAGCAGCCCTCGAAAACAAAGCCCATTTTATTGTAAAAATGATTTGCTCTGCCGTTATCAGCTAAAACGTTTAGATAAATGCGCTCTAAATTAAGCTCGATAAATCCTATTCGCAATATTTCTTGTGTGGCATACGCAGCCGCCCCTGTCCCTTGCGCAGACTTACAAAAGCTTACTGCGTATTCCGCATTTTTTGCTGCGTTGTCAATATGTTTCAAGCTTACTGTGCCTAAATAATTATCGTCATCATCCACACAAGCATAATGCACACAAGATTTATCATCAACACTGCTATTAATAAATTCAAGCACCTTTTCTTTAGAAAAGCTTGCAAAATCATTTGCAAAAACACAGTTAATTTCTTTATCGTGCATCCAAGACAGCATCCCGTCTGCATCTTTTTCTGCCAGATTGCGTAATTTCATTTAATTGGCTCCTTAATAATATTGTTAAGCTGCAATTTCCAAACAATCTAATATTAACGTCTTTTGTTTAATGCAGTTTTAGCCGCGAAAGCAGTTAACACCAATTTGTTGTATATTACTTTCCCTGCATTATACAAAGCTCCGACAAACAGCCCAATATCTAGCGCTACCCAAAACATCTGTAACCCAATTGTATTGCTTATTCCAATTGCCACTGCGAAAGCTTGTATCACAAGCACTACAATCAATGAAAATGTCCACTTACACGCATTGGATATGTCCTTGTAATCAATAGATTTATCATATGCGTTACGATTAATATTTGCCCGCATTTTTTTATTATAGTATCTTTTGTAGGCTACAGGACATATCGCCTTTATTTCATTTTCCGTAAGAAGCTTATATCCACCTGTTTTTTTAAGCACATTGTAATTATCATAAAATGCTTTTAGTACACCATTTGAATTTACAGGCATAAATGTATCTAAATAAGGCAAAATCTCTCGTACTGCTACCGTGTAAAGGTCTTTAACTACTTTTATCATTCCGGGTGAAACTTGCCCCTCAACCGGATTGCACACACCACCTTCTCTATGTTTTATTGCGCTAAAATCAAAAAAATGAAACTTATGTCCAAGCCTCAATATGTGAATAAAGAAATAGCCGTCTTGAGACAATGTATAATTCTCGTCATCGTACATTCCGCATACGTCAAATATTTCGCGTCTGAATGCCGTAGAAGCAGTGCCAAACACAAAATTATAATGCAACATTTGATATTGCTCTTGTGCCGACATTGCGTTGCACGCAGCACCTGCCGATGACAATATAAACTCCTCATAATATTTTTGCAACGTTATATCATACATACATAGCCTTGCTGTCACTATTAATTCGCTTTTTGGCAAAGAATCAAACGCATTTGCAAAATTTGTGATAACTTGTTCATCATATAGTGCATCGTCGCCGTCAAGCATCAATATATAGTCACCTGTACAATGCTCTATTCCGCTATTGCAATTGCGGCAAGTACCGCCGTTTATCTCGTTTATCTGAAAATAACAGCGCTTTAAATTTTCCTTTTTATTTTCCTCTACATATGCTTTTATCGCGTCCAAATCCAAATTATCAGAGCCATCATCGGCAAAAATCATCTCTATTGCTGGGTAATCCTGCATAAGCACAGAACCGATTGCATCTTGCCAATAATCGGGCTGATTATGGTGCAGAACAATTATGGAAAACAGTTTTTCTTCCATACTAATTTTCCACACCCTTTCTCTTTATAATGCTTTTAATAAGATAAAGCACAATTATTCCTATGGCAATTGCTATTATCGCAACAGGCAAAATTTCATAAAATATTTTTGTTATTATTGCTGCCCAAAATAACCTCAGCATTAATGTTAACACAAAACAAACCGCTGTACACAGCCATATTATCACTAGCATCGGCAAAGCTTTTTTAGCATTAATAAGCCATTCATTTACTTTTACATCAAGTTTTTTAAGCTTGCTTTTCTTTTCAAGCTCCGGCACTTCGCGCAATAAATCTTCATCTTGAAGCCCCAGCATTTTATCAGGTGCCATTTTGCAATAAATATCTCGGCTATAATGATAAATTGTCACACCTTTTATCTGCTTATCTATCGGCAAATCCTTTAGCTCCGGCACTAAATCGCGCGTGAGAAAAATCACTTCTTCGCCCTGATATTCTATTCTTGTTTTCGATGCAATACCAGACACCGGGTGGCTCATACCGCCCATTCTATATTTTACGGAGCAATAATTGCAATACTTAATTTTATATCCGTTTTTAGTCATTTTTAGCCAATATGGTGCATCTTCTATCAATCTGTATCTTTCATCAAAAAGCCCCAAAGCGCCAAAAAGCTCTTTTTTATAGCAGCAGGTGCTTGCTACATATACACAACCCACCAATATCTCATCGTGCAATTCACTTGCCGTCATTTTATTACGGCGAAATCCAAGTGCAGCTTCGAAGGCCTGTCCGAGACATTTATCCATATTTTCATCGTATTTTTTAGCCATACTTGTCACTGCCATTACATCTTTTTCGGCAGCTTCAAGCGCTATTACATTTTTAGTTATTATATCATTTTTAAACAAAGCATCATCTGCTGCAAAAAACTGCAAATATTCACCATTAGATGCGCTGATAGCGTTGTTAATATTTTTCACCGTTCCAAGATTGCGCTTGCTTGCAATGACTATAGTGTTTTTAATATTAGCACTTTTATGCTCATTTATATATGCTTCTACTTCTTTCTCATCAAAGTTTTTTGAGCCGTCATCTGCGAAAATAAGCTCTATATCCGCATAATCTTGGCATAGCACCGAGTCTATAGCTTCTCGCCAAAAAAGAGGCTGATTATAGTGAGCTATAATAATTGAATAAAGCTTTCCCATTTTACTCCTCTTTCTTACTTTAATAAAGTTAATTCATAGCACTGTCTAATTACCCATAGCACAAATTTTGCTATCAGCATTAATGCACCTATTGTAATTAACGCACTTGCCGCAAATCCCAAAGCTACGGACATAACAGCATATACTCCGCCTGTGAAAAAAGGCATTTGAATTAAAAGCTTTGCAAACAAAAGCAATGCTGCAAGCGCTAGGCTTCCGCATAAAAACTTATCATTTGCCATCCAGCTTGCGGCGCTAAAATCGTGCATTATCTTTGCTACCATTAAAGCGTATCTGCCTTTGTTACACATAGCACGCTTTACAGCAGACATCGTATGCGCTTCGCCTTGCATCGTCTCGTGATATTTTAGTTTGAGCGCTGTGTAGCTGCGGATAAACACATCCTGCTCATCTTTATTATACCAATGCAAACGCGGCCATACATAATCTTCATAAATATGCGTATGGTCCTCGTAAAACTTTTTTTGTGCAAAAGACACCTTTACATTTTCGTAGGAATGGCTCACGCCCCCGTCTCGATGCTGCAATGCTTCAAACCCAAAATAATTCAGCTTCACACCATCTGCCGTACACCTTAGCCACAATGCTAAATCTTCTATTAAGAAATACTTTTCTTCGCATTTCCCAAATCGTTCAAAAAACGCTCTTTTATACATTGTAGCGCCTGAAGTATAAATGCAATTATATGACAATTGTTTAAACTGCTCTTTAGCGCTAAGCTCATTTAAATAAAGCCCCAGTGCATTACTCATAGCATCCGTACCTACATCGCTAAGCTCCTCGTTGCAAAGCTTGGATTTCGCTGTCACTATCAGCTCGCTTGTATCCAATTGCCCAAAAGCATTTATAAATTTGCTCAAAGCTTCATTGTCCGCAAGCTTATCATCAGCCGCAAACATTATAAAAAATTCTCCGCTGTACACATCAATAGCGTGATTAATATTTTTTACAGTGCCTTCATTATGCTCGCTTGTGCGTACAATAGCATTAATTAAATTGTCTTTTTTATTGTTATTTATATATTCCTGTATCGAACTTTCATCAAAATCTTCGCTGCCGTCGTCAGTGATAATAAGCTCTATAGCAGGATAATCCTGACACAGTACAGATTTGATTGCAGTATAAATATAATCGCCGGAATGATAAGCCGTAATAGCTACGCTAACAAGCGGTTTGTCCAATCTGCTCATTTTTTCTCCTAAAACTTATTTACAGCATCTATCACATACTGTATTTCATCATCGGTAATGCCTACATACATTGGCAAGCTTAGCTCGCTTGCTGATATTTTTGCGGCGAGCGGCAGCTTTGCAAGATTGTCGTCTTTATAAGCTTCTTGGTCTTGAATAGCTATAGGATAGTGGCACACTGTGCCTATTCCTTTTTGCTCCAAATATGCTTTCAGCTCGTCTCGTGTATCGCACATCACAGCAAAAATATGCCATACGTGTGTGCAATGCTCACCTATTATAGGTAATGTAATTTTAGGATTATTTATAC